>NZ_JADZGH010000007.1:67070-75013 GCF_015865005.1 Rhodococcus sp. CX | reverse complement strand
GTCACGGTCACCGTCCGGGTCACGCTCGTCGTCGCGACCGAACCCGCCGCGAGCCCCTGCGTCGTGAGGGTGTACTCCCTCTGCTGGATCACCGTGCCGTCCGGTAGTTCCCGGGTTTCGACGAACCCGCTCCCGGTGGCCGGGGTGGGCGCCTCGTCGGGCGTGGTGGACGGGCGTGGTTGTCCCGCCGCGACCGCGACGGTCAGCGTCGATTCGCTTCCGGGCGTCGTGACGCGCACGGCCTGGCACAATCCTGCGCCGTCGAAACCTGCGGGTCGCAGTTCACCGAGCGGGCTATCCACCGCGAGGTCGGCGACGGGAATCCCCGCCAGCACACCGTCCAGCCGGGCGGCGGTCGCGGCGTCGATCGGGTCACTGTCCGAGGGCGAGGAGCACGATTCCGGGACGGTCGGCGTGCCGGGCGGAACCGGTGCGCTCACACGCAGTTCGGGTATGGAGACCAGGGCGACGAGTTCGTCGACGGTCAGCGGGGGATGGCCAGACTGGACGGCGTCCCCGGTCGTGCTGTCGGTGTCGTCGATGTGCGCGCTGATCTCGGAGCCGTCGGGAGCGTACGCCTGCGCGCTCCGGAACACCGTTCGCACCCCGTTGGTTTCGGACCACGTGTCATCGACGTCCACGACGGTGCCGTCGTCGAGCACGCGGCGTTCATCGAGCCTGCCGGCGACACACGGCGGGACGGGCGTCGTCGACGCCCGGACGGACAGGGACAGCGCCCCGGCGTCCTCGCCGCGGCGGATCGTCGCATATGCCGTCGTGAAACCGCCGAACAGGGCGCGGTCCGCGTCGTTCTCGAAAGACGGATCGAGGATCGGTCCGAACAGCAGGGACTGCCGTGGCGACGCGAAGATCATGTCGGCGTCGCCGGGCAGCGCGCGGACTGCCGCGTCGGTCATCGCGACCGCCTTCGGTCCCGAGAACCACGGATAGGTGGGATTGTCGTACCCGAAGTCGCCGCCGGCAAAGGAGAGGAATCCCGCGTCGTCACCGGGTGGTTCGACGCTCTCGCACCCGGGGATGGTCGTCGGGTAGGTCACCGGTTCGGTGACGTAGGTGTAGTCCTCGGGGACGGGAGCTGCGGTTGTCGTGGTCGTCGGGGGAGCGGTGGTCAATTCGGGTTCCGGGTCGTGGAGCAGCCCGCTGACGATCACCCCGCACGCGGTGATCGCGACGAACGACAGGCCGTACGTCCACGCCGTGACAGCGCGCGACGTACCGGATCCGGGGTCGCTCATCGTGTTCCGCACCTCCACCTCGACGGGTCCGGACCACCCTACGTGTCACCCCTCGGGGTGAACGTGCAGAA
Source organism: Rhodococcus sp. CX (assembly GCF_015865005.1). Lineage (NCBI taxonomy): Bacteria > Bacillati > Actinomycetota > Actinomycetes > Mycobacteriales > Nocardiaceae > Rhodococcus > Rhodococcus sp. CX. The sequence continues at coordinate 73,686 of NZ_JADZGH010000007.1, read as the reverse complement.
GTTGTCGCGGCGCGCCGAGGCACCGCGACAACTTCTGCACAGCCAGGGCTGAACCCCGTGGGTCGGAACCTCAGATCAGCGCGATCGCGGCGAACGCGGCCAGGCCGACGAGCGCAGCGCCGGTCACTGCCTGCACGCGACGATCGACGACGCACATCACCGACAGGAAGCCCGGCATCGTGCCGCCGCGGCGGGAGTGGATGATCGCCGCGACGCTCGGCATGCAGCGGCCGAGCGAGACGACGGTGAACATCGCCGCGCCCAGGGCGGGGGAGCCGACCGCGAGCACGCCGAGCACCAGCAGGTAGTACGCGCTGGACCGGATGAAGATCATGAAACCGGGGCCGATGATCGCGCCGAACAGCAGCGACACCTTCCACGGCTCCATGGTCCGACGCAGGTGCCGGGGGAGCTGCTGACGGCGCATCGGCGCCGGCATCGTGAGCACACCGATCTCGTGCAGGCCGTAGGCGAGCGCGAACAGGGCCCATCCGGCGAGCAGCCACAGCGGCGACAGGTGTGCGGCGGTGACCGATCCGATCGCGCCGAGCAGCGCACCGGTGACCGCGCCGGTGCTCACCGAGCCCAGCGCGTGCCAGCCGAGCCGGCGCAGCGGCGTCGATGAGCCCTTGCGGTTGGGCTGCTTCGGTGCCGCGACGACCCCGGCGACCGACATGCCACATGTCGACCAGTTCGCGGCCAGCGAGGTGACGAGGCCCGCGCCGACGACCGCGGCGGTCAGCGCCGTCGACGTCGTCGGGGAGGCGAGAGTCGCGACACCCGCGCCGACGACGGCGGCACCGGCAGCCATGCCGAGGCGTGCCTGCACGGACACCGCGCCTTCGAGGGTCGGGCGGATGTCGGGGAGATCGGTCTCGATCGGTTGATGGGACAGGACGGCGGTCATGGGAACCTCCTGGTCGGTTGCTGTCTTCGAACTTCCGCTGGGGTGTCAGCGGACGGTGACGGTGCCGGTCATGTACGGATGGATCGAGCACGTGTACGTGTACGTCCCGGCCTGGTCGAACGTGTGCGTGTAGGTGCCGTCGCCGGTGATCCCGCTGTCGAAGGCACCGGGCGACTCGACGTGGTGGAGGACACCGCCGTCCTCGAACCGCCATTCGACGGTGCCGCCGACCGGCACGACGACGTCCATCGGGCTGAACTGCACGTTGCTGATCTCGATCACCGCGTCGGGCGCTTCCTCTCCGGCGCATCCGGCCGCCGCGGTGGCGAGGACACCGCAGGCGAGGATCCAGCGATGCCGAACGAGTCTGCGCGGCTGCACTATTGCACGATCACTGTGCCGACCATCGACGCGTGCGGTGTGCAGTGGTACGTGAACGTGCCGGCCTCGTCGAAGGTGAATTCGTAGGTGCCCTCGGTGAGCAGTTCGCTCTGCAGCACACCGTCGAGCGGGCCGTCACCGGCGACGTCGTGGGGCAACCCGTTGTCGTCGAACCGCCACTGGACGGTCTGGCCCTTCTCGATGGTGACCGACGCGGGCGAGTACGACATGTTCGTCACGTCGATCACGACGGCGGGTTCGGTCGCCGCATCGGACGATCCGCACGCGGTCAGTCCGGAAGCGGCGATCAGTGCCGCGGCCAGTGGAAGCAGTTTCTTCACGGGGTGTCCTCTCATCGGATATACCGCAGGTTCGCGGTCATACCCGCCTCGAAGTGATAGGCATTGTGGCAGTGGAACATCCACTCGCCCGGATTGTCGGCGTCGAACTCGATCGCGAGTTCGGTGCCGGGTAGGACATTGACGGTGTCACGGCGCAGACCGCCGTATTCGGGAATCGCGAACGTGTGTCCGTGGGTGTGCATCGGATGCCACATCGTTGTGGTGTTCGCCATCGTGATGCGCACCCGTTCCCCTTGGCGCATGACCAGTTTCCCGGCGTCGGGTCCGGCCATGCCCCACACGTACCGGTCGCCGGCCTGGATCAGCTCGACCCGGTAGTCCCGGTCGACGGGCCGCGAATCGAGCCGGACCGCATCGGCCGGCCGCAGCGCGCTCTCGGCGAGCAGCCTACCGGCGAGTTCCGGGATGACCGGCCCCACATCGGGATTCGACAGGGGAGCGGCATCGGTGGAGCGCAGCACGGTCGACGCGTGACCGTCCCGGCCCTCGACTTTCGCGACCACCGGCCAGGCGCCGGACTTCAACGTGACGAGCACGTCGTAGCGCTGCGCCATCCCGATGATCAGGGTGTCGGTGGTCGTCGGGGTGACGTCGAAGCCGTCCGCCGCGATCACCGTCAGTTCGTGCCCGGCGATCGCGAAGCGGTACGGCGTCTCGGCGGCCGCATTGATGATCCGCAGGCGCACCCGACTGCCCGGCGCCGCCGTCACGACCTCGGGGTCGTTGGGCGGGCGCCCGTTGATCAGGTGCAGCGGGTACCCGATGTGCTGGGTCATCCCGCCGAGCGGCGTCGAGGAACCGTGCCCACCGGAGACGGCGGCTTCGGCCACCGACATCTGCTCGGCACTGTGTTCGACGGCCGTGCCGCCGCCGTGCCCGCCGTGGCCTCCGGCCATCGCCGGATTGAGTGCTGCCAGAACCGCTTCCGGAGTGGTACCGAGCCCGTCGATCCAGTCGTCGAGCACGAGCACGACGTCGACATCCGCGCCCGAGCGGTCGTCCGGGTCCTCGACGACGAGAGCCCCGAACAATCCGCGATCGGCCTGCAGGCCGCTGTGCGAGTGGTACCAGTGCGTTCCTGGGTCGGGAACGACGAAGTCGTACACGAACTCGCCCGCCGGTGCGATCGGATCCTGCGTCACCGGTGCCGCACCGTCCATGTCGTTGCGGATCCGGATTCCGTGCCAGTGCAGTGTGGTGTCCACACCCAGGTCGTTGCGCACCGACACGAGCATCTTGTCGCGCACACTCGCCCGCAGTTCAGGTGCCACCGCGCGGCCGCCGTACGACCAGGTGTCGACGAACCGGCCGCCGAGATCGACGGTGGCCACGCCCGCGGCGAGCGCTACCGGAACCTCCTTTCCGTTCCAACGGCGGGCCTGTTCGGCCGCGGCGATCTCGGGGTCGGTGGGCGAGATGTAGTCGGGCGGGGCGCCTGAGTCGGCCGCATCGGCCGAACTGCAGGACGCCGCACCCAGACCCAGGATGCCGAGGCCCACCGCACCGGCTCCGAGGGAGCCGATGCGGAGGAACCCGCGGCGATCCAGGATCGGTCCTGATCGGGTCATTCCAATACCTGAGGGGTGAGTAGTGTTCCGAAATCCTCGACGTTGCCGGTGATCTCGGCCGAGCTGACCTTGTCGCCGGTTTCGGACGAGATGCCGACGATCGTCTGCTTGGATTCGCCGTCGACCTCGGGGCCGGCACCGAGGACGTACAGCGTGCTGCCGTCGACGGAGAAGGTCATGCTGTCGATGCTCGTCAGGCCGAGCGCAGCGAAATCGAGCGTCTTGACCGGCGCGAAGTTCGATGCGTCGGTCAGCTCGATCTTCACCACGTTGCCGCCACGAGCCGAGTGGGGGTGGACCACGCTGTCCGTGTACTCGATCGCGACGCGGCTGCCGGTGTTGTTGATGGTGTTTGCGGCGAACCGGCCGCCGTCCTGTCCGGCGTTGCCGATCGGTGCCACCGCGGACTCCGGCAGACCGTTCGAGAAGTCGAAGACGAACACGTCGCCGTTCTCGCTCACCAGCAGCGCCTTCTTCGCGTCGGCGGCCCAGGTGACCTTGCGGGTACTGACGAAGTCGTCGGGCAGAACCTTCGCTCGCTTCGTCTCGGTCGGCACGCCGGCGTCGTCGATCGAGATCTGGATCAGCTCACGGTTCTCCTCACAGACGCTGTACAGCTCGTGCCCGTCGAGCCACGTGAACGGACCGCAGCCGATGATCTGCAGGGAGCCGCTTTCCTTCTTCGCCTCCAGATCCACGACACGGACGCCGTACAGGCCGTCGTCCCAGGTCACGAAGTACTTGCCGTCCGAGGTCACGGCGTTGGATCCCGGCCGGGAGTGGACGCGGGCGTAGTCGGGGAGCAGGACCTCCGAAGGTTCGAGCAGGTTGCCCGAGTAGGTGCTGACCGTGAAGTCCGCGGCGCCGCGCGACCCGCGCGGACGCCACACCTCCGCCGCGAGGACGGCGGGGTCGTCCGGTGTTTCGCCGACGAACCCGTGGATGACCGGATCCCAGATGCCCGGTCCCACGACGAAGCGGCTGCCCGCGACACCGGTGACCGGGTCGAGGGCGTTGACGCCGAGTTCGAGCTTGCCGAAGCCGCCGGCGACGGCGAGCAGATCCGTCGGCTTGATCGGATCGATCGACCCGACGTGCACGGGCTCCGGGATGGTGTCGCCGATCTCCTGGTCGTCGTGGCCGAGGGAGATACCCTCCCCGGGTGGGATGACCGGCACGGTGGGATAGGTGACCTCGCCGGAGGACGCGCTGTCGTCGTCCGAGCTGCAGCCCGTCAGGACGAGCGCGGCGGCGAGCGGAGCCGCCACTACCGCGGCGGACCGGGAAAGACGCTTGGTGCGTTCGGATTTCATGCGCCGGCACCGACCTTCGGGCGTGCGGCCGGACGGGTCTGGCAGTCCTCGCCGATGATCGGAGCCATCGTGCAGGTGTAGGCCTGGGACTCGTCGGAGACGCACCAGATGATCTCCTGGTCGTTGCTGCCCGAGACCGGGTTGTACATGATCGCCTGCATGTCGGGCTCGCCGCAGAACGCGTTGGAACACGACGGTGCGCCACAGCAGTCGTAGTAGGCGATCAGGTAGGTCTTTCCGGTGTCGGGGTTCGTGCAGCAACCGACCCAGAACTCGGCGCCCGGCTTGCTGCCGGGAGCGCAGGTGGTCACGCCGCCGCCGTTGCAGGCCGCGCACGAGGTGCCGTCCATGTTGCACCAGCGCCAGTACTCGCACTCGGCCGGATCCTTGCCGTCGAACGTGATGAACTGGGGGTCGGGTGCATCCGGAGCGGGCGGCGGCGCCGGGGTTTCCTGGGCCATCGCGGTGCGCGTGACGGGCAGCGAGCTGATCAGCGCGACACCCGAGACGCCCATCGTCCAGCGTCCGATCCTGCCGAGCATCGAGCGGCGCGAAGTGCGTTCGGACAGTTTGCGTCCCGTGCGGCTCATGAAGGAACCGCCCTGACCGGCCATCCACGCGGCCTGTTCACGGACGGTGGCCTCGTCGACCGGATATCGCTGCTCCGTCACCTCATGCGGTTCCGGATTGTTGTGTTGCATGGCGGTTCGCCTCCTTCTATCGGGGGGTGGGTCAGGCGGACTTCGCCTGCGCGTGGAGGTGCTGGAGGGACGGCGTGCCGGATTCGAGTGCGTTGAGCAGACTCTCGACCTGCGCCATGTGGTTGGTCAGGCCCTTGCCGCGGATCTTGCCGTGCTCGTCGAGGATCACGCCGTACGGCGTGGTCCCGACCTGGTAGGCGATGCCCACGTCACGGGCGTCGACATAGCTGAGTTCGGTGCCGATGTTTGCGCCGGCCAGGAACTGCTTGTGCTCCTCGGGTGTTCCGTCGGAGATGATCACGACGTCGAGGTCGGATTCGGCGCGGGCCATCGCACGCAGACCGGGCAGCAGGCTCTTACAGGTGCTGCAGCTCGGCGCCGTGAACATCAGCAGCTGCGGCTTGTCGCGGTGACCGCCGACCTTCACCGAGCGTCCGAGGTGATCGACGAGACCGGAGAACGACGGGCCGGCCTGCTCGATCTTCGGTCCGGTGTCCATCATCCGCGCGCCGAGCGGGCCGAGCCGCACCTGGACGCGGCCGATCTCCCGGGCGAGCGCGAGAGTCATGAGGAACAGCAGTGCGACCGCGATTGTCAGCACGACGACGGCCACCAGCAGAAAGTTCGTCATCGATTAAGTCCTGTCTACGAAAGTTGTTTCGGGAAAAAGAGAGTCACGAGCCGTAGCGGGAGACGGTGCTCGTCGCCCGCAGCCGGATCGAGGCGGCGCTCAGGTAGTCGTCGACCGGACGCCGTCCGACGTGCACGACCGAGCGGATCTGCGCGACGGCGAGGACGGCCAGCACGACCAGCAGTCCGCCGGCCACCGCGGCCAGACGTTCGGGCACCGTGACGGAAACGGACCCGGCCAAAGCGAGCACCAGCGCGGCCACCGTGAACGACGCCGCCCGTGCCGCGTGGAACCAGCCGATCTGCGGGACCTCGTGGGTACCGAACGCGAAGCATCCGCAGTCGAGGTCGCGACGGCCGCGTGCCAGGTTCACGGTCAGTCCCGTGGTGAAGGCCGTGAACAGCAGGGCTGCTGCCACGGCCGGCCACCGGCCGCCGATCCCGAGGATCAGCAGGGCACCGACCACGACCTCGACGAACGGCAGCGTCGCCGCCACCGCGCGTTCCGCGGGGGCCGGCAGCAGCCGGTATCCCTTCACCACCGTCAGCAGCCCGTCCCGGTCGCGGAGCTTCGGAATGCCCGCGAGCAGAAGCGTCCCACCGAGGATCGATGCGAGCACCACCCAGATCATGGATTTCGTCCTCTCTGTCGTCGGGGAAATCCTGACGAGCAGATGAGGCGGTCTTGCTGCGCGGAGGAAACAACTGTGCGGTCGCCGAGTGGAAACCGGATGCCGTGGGTGATTTGCGCGGT
>NZ_JADZGH010000007.1:62007-67060 GCF_015865005.1 Rhodococcus sp. CX | reverse complement strand
GCCGAGCGGATTTCCACTTGGGGTTACACCCTCGAAACGGTGGACGCGGTGTCCGTCACACACGAGGGCGTGCCGCGACGGAGAGGCCGTCCGCTCGGCAATCACCCGTCAGGGGATTACTGATTGCACAAGGTCCGGAGGAAAGGAAGCGACGGATCGCCGCGGCTCACCGCCGAATTGCGGGCACGCGGTGAAAAGGTCGTCGATAAGACGGTAGCGTCACCGCGTCCTGGTCACCGTGAGGCGCACACTGCCCCGATTGTTGCCGTAGAAGCCCCACGCGTCGTTGGCAAAGGCGTAGAGGTATCCGGATCGGCACACCCGATCGGTGGTTCCTGCACCGATGGCGATGCGCTGATGCAGGGCCTCGGCACCCTTGAGGGGGATCGCGTCGTTGGCGACGACACCGATCAGCGACATCCACGGCAGGTCTTCGTACCTGCGGGTCAGCAGGAAGTCGGCCTGCGGGTTCCCGGTCACGAGCCGGAACAACCGCTCGCCCAGACCCAGTGCGCTGCTGGCCAGGCGGAACGCCTCCCGGGGGTGAAACTGCTGCCGGCCGGTGGTGCCGGCCGGGCCGGACGCGATATTGAGATCCATCCATTCGCCGCCGGCGGCGAAGGTGTACTCGCCGGCGTCGAGGTAGAGGCTGGTCCAGTTCCACGGATTGTAGGCGGATACGTCGACGGTGGCGGATTCTCCGGGTGCGAGGGTTCGGGTGGGCCGGTAGGGGCCGCTGGTAATCGGTGGTGTTTCGTGACGCCTGTACACCGACGAGTGCAGCGAGGGGCTGTTCCCACCTGCGTCGATCATGGGGGTGGCGCCGGGCCGCGGCTGCATGAACGGCTCGATCAGCGGTCGCAGGACGGGCTCGTACAGCGGCTCGAGCAGACCGTAGATGCCTTGGTTGTCGTCGTGCATCTTGCCGAGTGGGTCGGGTTGGATCTGTTTCTCGACCGCATCGCGGAACGCGAGCCCGACAGCGGCGCGCGACTCGTCGATCATCCATTGCAGTGCACCGTCGCTCAGGCCCGTCTGTGGGTGCCCGCCACCGACATCCATGTGGCTGCCCGGGAACCACACCTGCTCGACGGTTTGGCCCGGCTCCGGGTCGGACCACAACGTCGGAGTGAACGCTGCCCGCTGCTCGTCGAGCGCCACCGCGTGGCGCCCGTGCTTCACATGCCGGTTGAGTTTGACGTCGTGGAAGGCGTACCGCGTCGGAGGGTCCAGCAGGTTGGTCCAGCCGAGCGTGTCCGGGATGCCCAGCGCTCCGACGGTGTCCCACACGCCGATGAAGTCCACCGGGATCCGATCCGGCTGAGCGGGGTCGTAGGAGAAGCGGAGGCCGTCGCGCCAGCCGGGATCGGCGGCGGCTCCCCGCCGGTACCGCTGCCGGTAGACGTGCCGGATCCGATGCCGGATCGTCGACACATCGAGGCAGTCGGTCTCGATCAGCCCGCACGCCCCGATCATCCCGGCGACGCTGCGCGCGGTGAAGGCGCCGCGGCTGAAACCGAACAGCGCGATGGAGTCCCCGGGCCGGTACGTGGTGGTCAGCCAGTGGTAGGCGTCCGTTACGTCTCTCGACAGCCCGATTCCGGTTGCTCCTCCCAGTAGCCAGCCGAGCAGATCACCACTGACGGTCCCCACCCCGGACTGGTACCGAGTGAGCTGCTCCCGTCCCTCGGTCTGCTCGTCCGTCGCAGTGTCCACCAGGGCGTTGTACAAGCGGCGCACATTCGAAGGCGCCAGCTGGCCCGGTGTGTTCCAGGTGCCGTCGCAGCACACGACGAGTCGGCGCATCGTTCGACCTCCCCAACCGGCAAGCGGACAGATCCTCGCCGTATCCCCACCCGTGCCGGAGCCCCCTGCCGGCGACAACCCCCGACATGCGCGCCTGTCCATCGTGCTCTCGGAGATATGCGGTTGTCACTGGTCGTTAGGCTGCGCAAACAGCGGGCACCGCTGCCGTCCCGGCGGCCATGGACGAGTGCGCTGGGCAGCGCGTGACGAGAATCGCAATTCCCGGCACATGAGTAGGAAATATGCCGGAAACAATCGCTTCATACCGTCCCTACGGATGGCCCGGTCCCGATCGCGGGCCCACGAAGGGAACGGTGGCCGGGGTGAGTAGCGGCAGACGTGGCGGTAGTGGTTCACGGATCAGCGGCGCGCTCGCCGCAGCGATCGCGCGGTCGCGCAACAGCGAACCGAAGGCGCCACCGGTGTTCTCCCCGCTGCGGGCGCTGGGCCGCCGGCAGCTGTCCCAGATCGATCTGATCGGGCAGTCCCTGTCGACCATCGCGCCGGCAACCGGGATGATCTTCATCGCCGCCTGGATCATCACCGCGGAACCGGGCTTCGCCGGCCTTGCCGCGATCGTCGGAACCACCGCGGTCGTGGTCGCCGTCGCCTCCTGCATCACCCAGTTCACGCGACGCCTTGCCGCGGCGGGATCGCTGTACAGCTTCGCATTCCACGGGCTCTCGCGCCGCGCGACACTGACCGTGGGGGCCGCGCTTCTGCTCGGATATCTCGGCATCTCGATCTCGGTGCTCGCGAACTCCGCCGTCAGCCTGCTGGGAATCGGGACGGCCCTGGGAATCGACCTGCCGGGCACGGCACCGCTGCTGGTGACCGCCGCCCTGGTCGCCGGGACGGTCGCGGTGATCACCGTGCGCGGGGTGCGATTCGCGACCCGCGCGATCCTCGTCGTCGAGGCGTGTTCGCTCGTGCTGATCGGCGTTCTGATGGTCACCGGCCCCGAGATCGACGGAAGCGATGGTAGCCCTGCGGTATCCGCGAGCTTGCCGTTCCTGGCCCTGACGGTCGTGCTCAGCATGGCCGGTTTCGAGAGCGCGGCCTTCTTCGGAGCCGAGGCGCGGCGGCCACTGACGACGGTCTCGCGCGCCGTGCTCGTCACCCCGATGGTGTGCGGTGCCGTGTTCGTCTTCGCGGGCTGGGCCGCCATGTCCGGAAACGCAGGCGCGGTCGTCGCCGCCTACTTCGACGGCACCGCTTCCGGTGTCGGACTGCCGATGGTGATCGCGGTGAAGATCGGCGTCACGTGCTCGTGGCTCGCCTCCACGCTCGGCTGTGCTCAGGCCGGGTCCCGGCTGTTGCTGGCGATGGGCATCGAAGGAACGGCACCGACGTCGTTGTCGCGGGTACACGGCCGGCTGCGCACCCCGTACGTGGCCGTCGCCTCGTTCACGGTCGCGAGCCTGCTCGGCGCGAGTGCATACCTGTACATGTTCCTGACCGATGCGATCGTGTTCGACGGCTTCGTCGAGGTCGCGATCGTCATCGCCTACACCCTGCTCGCGGTGTCGTGCCTGCGGTTCCTGCGGCGGATCGGCGAGGACGCACCGTCCACCACCGCGCTGTCGGCCGGGATCGCCGTTGTCGGTGCGGGACTGCTCGCCTACCTGGTCGTCGACGGCGTGACGCACGGATCGTGGGCGATGCCGGTCGCGGTGCTCATCGTGGGCGTGTCCGGCACGATCTGGGCGTGGCTGCTGAGACGACTCCGACCCGAGTCCCTCACGACGATGGGGACGTTCGACAGCATCGAAACCATCGATCTGCTACCGGGCTCGGGTGAACTCGTGCTGGACGACGACGGTCGGCCCCAGGTCGTGTCGGTGCAATCCGGCGCGGGGTTCGGGGCATGACCGCACACGTCGAGGCCGAGGTCGGGTTCAGCGGTCAGCAGCCGAAAGCGGTGCGCAAGGCCCTCGTCATGCTCGAGGCCGTTGCACACCTCGGCCCGGGAGCGACCGCGAAGGAGATCGCCCGGTTCGCGGGGGTCGCGCCCACCACCGCCTACCGCATGCTCAATCTGCTCGTCGCGGACGGATTTCTGGTTCGGGTGCCGGACCTGTCGGGGTTCGCGCTCGGCCGGCGCACAGCCGAGTTGTCCCGCGCGGCGGTCGCGACGGACACGTCACCGACCCTGCACGAAACCGTCGAGGAGTTGCGCTCGCACACCCGGTTCGGGCTGCACGTGGCGTCGTTCGCGGGAGGGCGGCTGCGGTTCGTCGACCAGGATCCCGATCACGAGATCGTCGGGATCACGCTGCTCGCGAAGAACCTGCACGCGAACGCACTGGGCAAGGTGATGCTGGCGCACAATCCGGCGTTGAACGAGGGGCTCGAACTGCGCCGTCTCACCGATTTCACGGTGTGCGATCCGGAGGTGCTGCGCGCCGAACTGATGCAGGCGCAGCTCGACGGTCACGCGTTCGAGAATCAGGAGTGCCGGCTGGGCCGGTCGGCGCTGGCGGTGCCGATCCGCAACCACGCGGCCGAGGTCGTCGGGGGACTGTGCCTGCAGGGCTCTCCGCTGCGCGTCTCGCCGACCGACTACGAGCAGTTGCGATTCCTGCACGAGGGGTCGCGCCGGCTCACCGGATTGTTGTGAAGCCCTTCAGGATTCCCGTGTAGGGCTTCGGCGGCGGCGGCGCGAACTCGCCGCGTTTGCCGGTTGTCAGGCCCATCGTGACCAGCGACTGCACCGTGAGGGTCGCGGCCGCAACGCCGTCGACCACGGGGGCGCCGATGTCGGCGGAGATCCGCGCGCACAGATCGGCCATCCCCGCGCAGCCCAGCACGATCGCGTCGGAGCCGTCGGTCTCGAGGGCCTCGTGGCATGCCTCGGTGATGATCTTGCGGGCGTCGGGGTCGGTCTCGAGGTCGAGCACCGGAATCTCGCACGCGTGGATACCCCGGCACGCGTCGCGGAGTCCGTAGCGCTCGGCCAGGTCCCGGGCCCGGCCCGTGGTGCGGCCGAGGGTGGTGACGACGGAGAAGCCCCGGCCCAGGAAGCTCGCGGTGTGCATCGCGGCCTCGGCGATCCCCACGACCGGTCCGGTCGCGACCTCACGGGCGGCGTCCAGGCCCGGGTCGCCGAAGCACGCGATCACGTAGCCGTCGGCGCCGTCTTCTTCTCCTTTCGCGATCTCGGCGAGAAGGCCGGGTACGGCCAGGGATTCGTCGTAGTGGCTTTCGATCGACGCGGGCCCCATCTCGGGGCTGACCGCCTCGACGC
>NZ_JADZGH010000007.1:44697-61869 GCF_015865005.1 Rhodococcus sp. CX | reverse complement strand
ATCATCCGTCACACAGGAAGTCGCCTGACCATATGTTCATCAAGGTCATCGACCACGTGGTGTTCGGGTTGATGACCTTGATGAACATATGGTCAGGCGACTTCCTGTGTGACGGATGATGATTCGGGGATCTGCACCGCGAGCCGGGTGCGGGTCGCGAGCAGGTGGTAGGTGACGAACCCGAGTCCGCAGCCGATGAACCAGCTGTACTGCGCGGCCGTGTGCATGCCGGGGGCGTTGTTGAACAGCACCGGGATCATCGCGACGACGGCGCCGACGACGGTCGCGACCACCGCGGCCGGGTTGTAACCCTTGCGGTACCAGTAGGCGCCCTTCTCGGACATGGTGAACAGGTCGTCGACGATCACCTTCTGCTTGCGGACCAGGTAGTAGTCGGCGATGAGGATGCCGAACAGCGGGCCGATGAACGCGCCGAGCGTCTCGAGCGTGTAGTGGATGACGTCCGGGTTGTTGTACAGGTTCCACGGGGTGATCAGCACCGAGCCGACCGCGGCGATCATGCCGCCGGCACGCCAGCTGATCTTCTGCGGGCTCACGTTCGAGAAGTCGAACGCGGGCGAGATGAAGTTCGCGACGATGTTGATGCCCACGGTGGCGATCGCGAAGGTGAGCGCGCCCAGGACGATCGCGAACGTCGAGTCGATGCGCGCGACCGTCTCGACCGGGTCGGTGATCAGCTCGCCGTACACCGGGAGCGTCAGCGACGCGGTGACAACCACGAGGAGCGAGAACACCAGGAAGTTGACGGGCAGCCCGAGGAAGTTACCGCGCTTGACGGCGGCGAAGGACTTGCCGTACCGGGAGAAGTCACCGAAGTTGAGCATCGGGCCGGAGAAGTACGAGACCACCAGTGCGATGGCGCCGAGCATGACCGGAATCGAGGACCAGCCGGTGTGGGTGACGGAGCCCAGGTTCAGGTCGATCGCGCTCCAGCCGGCCTTCGAGATCAGGTAGCCGCACAGCAGGAACATCACCACGTACACGGCGGGACCGCAGAAGTCGATGAACCTGCGGATCGATTCCATGCCGCGCCAGAACACGCACGCCTGCAGGACCCACAGCGTCAGGAAGCTGACCCAGCCGAGCGCGGACAGGCCGGCGAAGCCGTAGTTCTCCACGACGGCGTACGGCGCCAACGACGGAAACAGCTTGACGAGCACCACGTCCAGTGCCGCCGAGGCGAGGAACGTCTGGATGCCGTACCAGGCCACCGCGATCAACCCTCGGATGATCGCCGGGATGTTCGCGCCGAGCACGCCGAACACGCTGCGGCAGATCACGGGATAGGGCACACCCGTCACCTGGCTGGGTTTGGCGACCAGATTGCAGAAGAAGTAGACGATCGTGATTCCGACCAGCAGTGAGACCAGCACCTGCCAGCTCGCCAGACCGAGCGCGAAAAGACTTCCGGCCGTGACGTATCCGCCGACACTGTGCACGTCGGACATCCAGAACGCGAAGATGTTGTACGAGCCCCACCGCTGATCCTTCAGCGGAGCCAGATCGTCGTTGGTCAACCGCGGATCGTAGGGTGGCGCGGACGACGCGGTGGCGGCGGTGACGGGGGGTGAGATCACTTCGGTCATGGGTGCTCCTGGCATCGACGGGATACTGCACCGATCGGGCTGTTCGCCGAGCGGATCGGTGTGGTCCCGTAGAAACGGTGTGTGCCCGGAACGCCAGCAACGGCGATGACGTCCGATGCCGGAAACGCTATCGACGTCGTGTTGCCGCCGTATTACTCGAAATGTATATCTTCCCGGGTCAGCAGACCCGTGTCGACCGGGAGAGTCTCGATCGTCGAATCGAGCCTGCGATTGTGCGTCTCGGCGGCAGCGAGCAGCCCCGGAACGTCGCGCGCGAGGAAGCAGTCGAGCATGCGGCCGTGATCGGCGTGAAGGACGGCGCGGTGGGCTGCCGTCACGTGGACCATCGGCTGAACGGGTTCGGTGATGTTCCAAGCAGATTCGAGCATGTGCAGCAGCCGGTGCATGCGCGACGGCGCGGTCAGCGCCATGTGGAACACCCGGCTCTCCCGATGGTAGGCGACCGGATCGTCCTCGGCGACGGCCTGTTCGAGCCGCTCGTGGCTGGCGCGTGCCAGCGCATGGTCGGCCTCGGTCGCGTGCACGACCGCGGCGGTCAGCGACGCCGTCTCGAGGGTTTCCCGCACCAGGTACATCTCGCGGAACTCGGCCGCGGTCAGCCGGGCGACGGTGTAGCCGCCGTTCTGCCGGTGGTCGACGAGTCCCTCACCGATCAGCGTCTTGAGTGCTTCGCGAATCGGTATCCGGCTCACCCCGAACAGCTCCGCGATCTCACCGACCGGAATCGCCGTGCCGGGCGGGGCCGCGCCGGACAGGATCACGCGGCGCAACTCGTCGAGGATCGCCTGCTGCGGGCGGCCGGGTCGGTCGACGTCGAACTGGGCGAGCAGGGCCGATCGGTGACGTGGCGGCACGCGAACTCCTTTCGGCACACGTATTCCTTTCGGCACGGCAACGACCGTGACGGTATCCCCGTGATGTTTCGGACACGTGTCGTGGGCGGTGCGGTCCGGCGTAGGGTGGCGGCCATGACCGCTTGGACCACAAGGGACATTCCGGATCAGCAGGGGCGCACCGTCGTCGTCACCGGCGCCAACAGCGGATTGGGGGAGCAGACCGCCCGTGCCCTCGCGAAGGCCGGCGCGGACGTCGTCCTCGCGTGCCGCGACGTGGCAAAGGGGGAGGACGTCGCCGCGTCGATCGGTCCCCGCGCGCAGGTGAAGCGCCTCGATCTCGCGGATCTGGCCTCGGTCCGCGAATTCGCCGCCGGTATCGAGAAGGTCGACGTCCTCGTCAACAATGCGGGGGTCATGGCGGTGCCGTTGCGCCGGACCGCCGACGGTTTCGAGATGCAGATCGGCACCAACCACCTCGGGCACTTCGCGCTGACCAACCTGCTGCTCGACCGCATCACCGATCGGGTCGTCACCGTCTCGAGTGCGATGCACAGGATCGGGCGCATCGGTCTCGACGACCTGAACTGGGAGCGCCGCCGCTACGATCGCTGGCTCGCCTACGGACAGTCGAAGCTGGCGAACCTGCTGTTCGCATACGAGTTGCAGCGCCGGCTGACCGCGCAGGGCTCGACGGTGCTGTCGCTGGCCGCGCATCCCGGATATGCCCGGACGAATCTGCAATCGCGCACCGAGTCGATCCAGGATTGGATGATGAATATCAGCGATCCGATCATCGGGCAGTCCGCGGAGAAGGGTGCGCTGCCGTTGCTGTACGCGGCGACCTCACCGGACGTCGTTCCCGGCGGATTCTACGGACCCGACAAGTTTTTCGAGATGCGCGGTCACCCGCATCGGGTGCGGTCGAACGCCCGCTCGCACGACGAGACCGTCGCGCGGCAATTGTGGGAGCTGTCCGAAAGGTTGTGCTCGCTCACCTGAAATCCGAGGTCGAGGTCCCGGGCGCGCACGCCCCCGGCACCGGCAGCGCATCGCGTTCGCACAACCCCGTCTGGCCCACCAGATCCAGCGTGCGCAGGTAGCGGCGCAGCAGGTCGCCGGCCGAGATGTCGCTGTCGACGGCGCGCAAGGCCGCGGCCAGCCCGTCGCCGCGCGCGACCCGCCCGTGCCGGGACACGGCTGCGCGATTCGCCGAGCACGCTCGACGCGACCGCCGCCAGCTCGGCCGCGTCGAGACCCGCCCACACGCCGTTGCGGAGGCATTCGGCGACGAGAAGATCGTTCGCGCAATAGATCCGGGCCAGCCGTCGCCCGTCGTCGGTGACATACGCGTGGCCGCCGTGCGGATCGAGTAGGACGTGGCCGCGTTCGTCGAGCAGGGCCAGCACCCCGTCGAACGTGTCGGTGAGGCGGTCGGTGACGGTCGCGATGCGGGTGCGCATCGTGTCGGTGTCGTCGTCCAGAGTGTGCCGCCGGTCCGCGAGTGCGAGCAGGCGGTCGCGGTCGCCGCGGCGGTGCACCGGATGTGAGCGCACCGCCCGCGCCAGCGCCGTCACCGTCTCCGACGGGGCCGTGCCGCGCGCGGAGACGAGACGGTCGCGCAACGCGAGGTACTCCGGAAAGCCTTCCGCAGCAGCGAGTTCCGAGTCCATGTCGCGCAGCCGCGCGGTGTTGGTGCGGGCCGCGGCGGTGAGGGCAGCGACGGACTTCTCGGCCTGGTACTGGGCGAAGGAACGACGCAGGAGGTCGCGGGCGGCGGGCGCGCCGAGCCGGTCCACCAGGTTCACGGCCGTGTTGTAGCCGACGCGCAGCGAACTGGTCAGCGGATAGGTGCGGGTGGACGCGAGACCGGCGACGGTCGCCGGTTGCACCTCGGGGGTCCACAGCACCACCGCGTGCCCCTCCGTGTCGATGCCGCGGCGACCGGCGCGGCCGGTGAGCTGGGTGTACTCGCCGGGGGTGAGCCGCTCGGGGCCGTCCGCGGTGGGTTTGACGAGGCGTTCGAGAACGACGGTGCGTGCCGGCATGTTCACGCCGACCGCGAGGGTCTCGGTGGCGAAGACGACGCGGACCAGCCCGAGGCCGAACAATTCCTCCACGGCGTGCCGGAACACCGGCACCATCCCCGCGTGGTGGGCCGCGAAGCCGCGTTCGAGCCCGTCCAGCCACTCGGCGAAACCGAGTGCATCGAGGTCCGCGGGTGACACTGTCGCCGTGTGCATTTCGACGACGGAACGGATCCGGTCGACATCCCCGGAATCGGTCAGCCGCAGCGACGAGCGCAGGCATTCGTCGACGGCGGCGTCGCAGCCGGCCCGGCTGAACCGGAACCAGATCGCGGGCAGCAGATCCTCGGCCTCGAGCCGCGCCACCAGTTCGGGACGGTCGGCGCCCGCCGGGCCGGGAGTCGCGGTGCGTCGGCGGCGACGTGCGCGGCCGGGAACCGCGGGCGCCGCCTCGACGAGCTGGCGGTGCGCGATGTACCGGACGAGCTGCTCGTCGACGGTGCCGGTGACGGGGGAGAACAGGTCGAACAGCCGGCCACCGGCCAGGACGTGCTGCCACAGCGGCACCGGCCGGTGCTCCTCGACGACGACAGTCGTCGGCCCGCGCACCCGGCCGATCCATTCGCCGAATTCCTCGGCGTTGCTCACCGTCGCCGACAGGCTCACCAGGCGTACGGCAGGGGGGAGGGTGAGGATCGTTTCCTCCCACACGGCGCCGCGGTCGCGGTCGGCGAGATAGTGCACCTCGTCCATCACGACGTGGGTCAGCCCGGCGAGCAGCGGGGAACCGCCGTGCAGCATGCTGCGCAGCACCTCGGTCGTCATCACGACCACCGGGGCGTGCGGGCGCAGCGAGAGGTCGCCGGTGAGCAGCCCGACGTGGTCGTCCCCGAACCGGGCGGCGAGATCGCTGTACTTCTGGTTGCTCAGCGCCTTGATCGGGGTGGTGTAGAAGCACTTGCCCTCACCGGCGAGCGCGAGGGTCGCGGCGAACTCGCCGACCACGGTCTTGCCCGACCCGGTGGGTGCGCACACCAGCACGTCCCGACCCTCGTCGAGCGCGCGGCATGCGCGGAGCTGGAAGTCGTCGAGGGCGAAACCGAGGGTCGCCGTGAATCTCGCGAGCCGGGATTCGTCCTGCTTGCACACACTCACCACAGTAGGGCCTTCGGCCCGGTGTGCCTTTGTGGCGGTCAGGGCCGCCACAAAGGCACACCGCGGGGAGGTCAGTCCTCCGCGACCTCGAGAGCGACCTCGATGTTGCCGCGGGTCGCGTTGGAGTACGGGCACACCTGGTGCGCCTTCTCGGTCAGCGCGAGTGCCTGCTCGCGCGGCACGTTCGGGAGGGTGACCTCGAGCGTGACGGTCAGCTCGAAGCCGCCGTCGTCGTTCGGGCCGATGGCCACGCGCGCTCCCACGGCCGAGTCGGTGATGTCTGCCTTCTCCTGCCGCGCGATGAGCTGCAGCGCCGAGTGGAAGCACGCGGCGTAACCGGCGGCGAAGAGCTGCTCGGGATTGGTGCCGTCGCCGGAGCCGCCCATTTCGGTCGGCATGGCGAGCTGCAGGTCGAGGCGGCCGTCGGCGGTGCGGACGTTGCCGTTGCGGCCGGCGCCGGTGGAGAGGGCTTCGGCGGTGTAGAGGACGTTCATGTCGTGCTCCCTGTCGTTGTCGATGTTGCGGTGTGGAGCGCCGCGGTCATTCGGTGGAGCGTGTCGCGCAGGGCGACCAGTTCGGCGATGTCGAGCCCCGATGCCCGGGCGATGCATTCCGGGATGTCCTGCGCGGCCGAGCGCATCTCGGTGCCGGCGTCGGTCAGGTGCACGACGACGCGGCGTTCGTCGGTGCTCTGCCGGCGTCGTTCGATCAGCCCGGCGGCTTCGAGCCGCTTGAGGAGCGGCGAGAGTGTCCCCGTATCGAGATCGAGCGCATCGCACAGGTCCTGGACCCCGCGACCGTCGCGTTCCCACAGCGCCAGCATCACCAGGTACTGCGGATAGGTGATGCCGAGCCGGTCGAGGTGCGGCCGGTAGACGGCGGTGGTGGCCCGCGAGGCGGTGTAGAGGGCGAAGCAGACCTGCTGGTCGAGAGCGAATGCGTCGGACACGACCATGAATGTAGTGCACGGTTATGTTGTGCACAATATAAATGGGCGCAACCATCCGGGTGATGCAGCTCACGCATCTCCGGGAATTGATCGGGGATCCGGCACGTTAGTTGAGTTCGTAAGACTCAAGTCTCGGAAGAAAGGCTTCGGAATGCCGTCATTCTTCGGGCCTGGTGGCCCTGGCCGCATCGACATCTCCCGCTTCCTCGGCCGCGGCACGCAGGACCTCATGGCAGCTGCGGCACGCTTCGCCACCGAACGCGGCGACGCGGACCTCGATGCGCTGCACATTCTCCGCGTCATGGCGGAGCAGGACCCGGCCCGGACGCTCATGACCCGCGCCGGAGCCGATCCCACCGCGGTCGTCGCCGCCGTCGACGAACGCCTCCCGGCGCCGGGCGCCGGAGACGGTGCGACCGCGCCGGTGCTCAGCGGCACCGTCCGGACCGCGCTGCTCGAGGCGCACCAACTCGCACGCGCGCTCGGCTCGACCTACATCGATCCCGAGCACGTGTTCTTCGCGCTCGCCGCCGACCGCACCCGCGGCCCGGGCCGGCTGCTCGCGTCGCTGGGGGTGACCCCGCAGTCGCTGCAGGCCGCCCTGCAACCGGCCACCGCGCCGCCGCAGGCCGAGTCCACCACCCCGACCCTCGACAAGTTCGGCGTCGACCTGACCGCCCGTGCGCGGGACGGGCAGATCGACCCGGTCATCGGCCGGGCCGACGAGATCGAGCAGACCGTCGAGATCCTGTCCCGGCGCACCAAGAACAACCCGGTGCTCGTCGGTGAGGCCGGTGTCGGCAAGACCGCGATCGTCGAAGGACTCGCCCAGCGCATCGTCGACGGGGACGTGCCGGACAGCCTGCGCGACAAGCGCATCGTCCAGCTCGACCTGACCGCGATGGTCGCCGGGACCCGCTACCGCGGCGACTTCGAGGAACGCCTGACGAACGTGCTCGACGAGATCACCGCGCAGTCCGGTGAGCTGATCGTGTTCATCGACGAGATCCACACCGTCGTCGGTGCGGGCGGCGGCGGCAGCGAAGGCGCCATGGACGCGGGCAACATCCTCAAGCCGAAGCTCGCGCGCGGCGAGCTGCACGTCGTCGGCGCCACGACCCTCGACGAGTACCGCAAGCACATCGAGAAGGACCCTGCTCTCGAACGGCGGTTCCAGCCCGTCACCGTCGGTGAACCCACCCACGCGGATGCCGTCGCGATCCTGCGCGGCCTGCGTGACCGGTACGCCGAGTTCCACGGCGTCGTCTACACCGACGACGCGCTCGACGCCGCGGTGGACCTGTCCGTCCGGTACCTGCCGGACCGGCACCTGCCGGACAAGGCGATCGACCTGATCGACCAGGCCGGTGCCCGGCTGCGGCTGCGCACGCCGCGCGTCGACACCGTCGAGCTGCGGGACCGCCTCGCGGCGCTCGAGGCCGAGAAGGACGAGGCCGTCAAGGCGGAGCAGTACGAGCAGGCGTCGCGTCTGCGCGACGAGATCGCTTCCGTGCAGGCACGTCTCGGTCAGGCGGACCCGACGGCCGAGGCGCCCGAGGTGAACTCCGAGGTGATCGCCGAGATCGTCTCGCGGGCAACCGGAATCCCGGCGACCCGCATGACGCAGGCCGAGAAGGACCGGTTGCGTAATCTCGAGGACGAACTGCACAAGCGCGTCGTCGGGCAGGACGAAGCGGCGCGCGCGGTCGCGCGGGCCGTGCGACGCAGCCGCGCCGGCATGTCGGATCCGCACCGGCCCGTCGGCAGCTTCCTGTTCCTCGGGCCGACCGGCGTCGGCAAGACCGAACTGGCCAAGGCACTGGCCGAGGTGCTGTTCGGCGAGGAGAACAAGATGCTGCGCATCGACATGAGCGAGTTCGGCGAACGGCACACCGTCAGCCGCCTCGTCGGTGCCCCGCCCGGGTACGTCGGCTACGGCGAGGCCGGTCAGCTCACCGAGCAGGTGCGGCGCAACCCGTACTCGGTGGTCCTGCTCGACGAGATCGAGAAGGCACACCCGGACGTGTTCAACACGCTGCTGCAGGTGCTCGACGACGGCCGGCTCACCGACGGCCAGGGTCGCACGGTCGACTTCACCAACACCGTGGTGATCATGACCAGCAACCTGGGCTCGGACATCATCTCCAGCCGCGGCGGGGCGCTCGGCTTCACCACCGGTGACGCCGAAGCCGCCGAGAAGCCGCTGCGGGACCGGGTGATGGGTCGGCTGCGCGAATCGATGCGACCGGAATTCCTCAACCGCATCGACGAGATCGTGCTGTTCCGCAAGCTCGACACCGACCAGCTGCACCGCATCACGGATCTGCTGCTCGACGAGTCGCGGGCACGATTGCAGGCCAAGGGAATCGAGCTCGAGATCGCGGCCGACGCGGTCGACTGGATCGCCGAGCGCGGCCACCAGCCCGAGTTCGGGGCCCGGCCGTTGCGCCGCGCCATCCAGCGCGAGGTCGACGACCGCATCGCCGACCTGCTGCTCGACGACGAACTCGTCGAAGGCAGCGCTGTGACGGTCGCGGTGGAGGACGGCGAACTCGTCGTCCGGTAAGCACGTGGACAGGTGCCCCTCGCCCGAATCGGGCGAGGGGCACTTTCGCACGTTCTATATTCGCGGGATGGAGCAGATCCCCGTCTTGCCGCTGCCCGCCCGCACCCGGCTGTTCGGTGCCGTCCTGCGGGTCCTGGCCCGCGAGCCGTCCGACGGTCCGGAGATGGTCGCGTTGCGGGCACGCCGGGCCCGGCTGATCGCCTCCGCACCGGGACGGCTCGTCGTCGGGACGGACGCGGCGGGGGTGGTCGTGGCGGATCGGCACATCGACGACGGAATCCGGTTGCGCATCCACACCCCGGCCGGCACCGGACCGCGCCCGATCGTGGTGAACTACCACGGCGGCGGCTGGTGCATCGGATCGCCGGAGCAGTCCCGCTGGATGGCGGGCCGGGTCGCCGCGCAGGCCGGGGCGATCGTCGTGTGCCCGACCTACCGCCTCGCCCCCGAACACCCGTATCCGGCGGCGGTCGACGACGCGTGGACGGCATTGCAGTGGGTGCGGGCGAACGCGGCCGAACTGGGCGGGGATCCGGCCCGGATCGCGGTCATGGGCGACAGCGCGGGCGGGAACCTGGCCGCGGTCGCGGCCCTGCACGCCCGCGACACCGACGGCCCCGCGCTGCGTGCCCAGGTGCTCGTGTATCCGGCGGTGGAGATGTACGAGCGGTGGCCGTCCGAGGATGCCCACGCGGACGCGCCGCTGCTCACGTCGAAGCAGATGCGGACGTTCGGGCGGCTCTACCTCGGCGACGGCTACGGCACCGAGGACTGGCGGGCGTCCCCGATCCGCGCCGCCTCGCACGAATCACTGCCGCCGACGCTGATCCTCACCGCCGGGCACGATCCGTTGCGCGACCACGGATTCCGCTACGCGGACGCACTACGGGCGGCGGGGGTGGAGACCGAGCACCACCACTATCCCGACACGATCCACGGTTTCGTCGCCTTGCCCGGCGTCGCGCCCGCGGCGCACACCGCGGCCCGCGACGTCGTGGAGTTCCTGCGCCGAACCCTGTGACCCGTGCGTGTTTTCGGTAGCGGTGACTACCGAAAACGCGCACGGGGTGGGGCGCGCCGAGGGGGTCAGCGTGATTCCCCTCCGCGGTGGGTCAGGCAACCGGTTGTTCCCGTGTCACATCGGTGTGGACTCCGCAGAGTGGTCCAGCCAGATTCCTGCAGGTGCGCAGACCAGACCGATGTCCTTGAGGGTCGAGATCCCTGCCGGGGCGGCCACCACGTCGAAGGCCGCGTTGACTGCGGGCATCGCCGTCATCGTGTCCCATTCGTGGTTGCCCCACGTGTCGGGAGGGACGAACCGGATGCGGGTCTGCACTTCGGGCTCACCCTTGATGATGACGTGATAGTGGTTGTCGTCGAACTGCCAGTCCGTGTTGAGCTCTTTGGTGAGATACCACGCGACGTTGGATTGGACGACCGTCCTGCCTCCGATCGTGCCGTTCCAGCCGGCGCGTATCGCTGCGATGGTGTCCTTGTCGATGCGCAGCCAACCGAGATCGACATCTGTCGACGCCGTGGCGTGTTCGATGAAGAACTCCATGTCGTCCAGTCGGTAGCCCAGAGCGGTGGCCATGCGACGGACCGAGTCGCGGAAGGTGCTCAGCCACAGCTTCGACATTTCCACGGCCTCGGGCGTCGCTTCGGGCAGCGAGAAGCCGAGTGCCTGCCAGGTCTCGGCCGATTCGTAGACCGATACGTCGGCCGACTCGAAGATCGACACCCTTTCCACGTCTCGGCACACCGCGGTCATCGCCGTCACCATCGTGTTGATCCAGCCGGGGTTGACACCGGAGATGTAGAGCGAGCTGTTTCCGCGCTCGCAGGCGGCGGCCAGCTGTTTCTCCGTTTCTCCTTGGATCCCACCGACATTGAGAAACAGATTGGTGCTGATCACGTTGAGGCCGCTCTCCAGCAATCGCACGGCGTGATCGAGGTCGGCCATGAACGGCGTGTAGATCACCACGTCGGGATCCAGGGCGATCAGCGCGTCCACATCGGTCGTGGCGACGACTCCGGTGTCGGGGCGACCGCACAGGGAGCCGGCGTCCACCCCGTTCTTCTCGGGCGAGTAGGCGTAGACCCCGACCAATTCCAGCCGGGGGTCGTCGAGGATTCCGCGCAAACTGAGCTTGCCGACCTTTCCCGTGGTCCATTGGACAACTCGCAGTTTCGTCACTGGTTCCTCCATGCCGGCGCCGCCCCGGCTGGGCGGGTGGGGTGTTCAACGGTCGTGCCGGCCGTCGGTGAGCACCTCCGGCCGCACTGTGAGAACGCAATTCTCCTCACGGGGTGGCCGGACTGTAGCAGGAGAACGGTCATATTCTCAGGGAATCGGGCTCACCCGATGGAACAGGAGACCGGCGACATCACCGTCCATGTGCGGGACGCCTTTCGCACAGACGGATCCGACGATCGAGGGTGCCCTGAAGGCAGGGCGATATCACCCGGCTTCGGGGAAGTCCACGATCGCCAGGTTCAGCGGCAACTCGTCGGTCCGCGACTCCGGTTCCGGCAGCTTGCCCTGCAGGAACGTGCCGCTCAGGTAGTCGTCCGCATCGGCGATCTGCTGTGGCGCGACCTGCCCGTCGTAGTCGAAGCCCTTGATCTCGTACGGCAGCGAATCCGCCTCGAGCAGGCTCGGACCGTCCATCAACTGGAAATGCAGGTGGGATGCGTTCGCGTTGCCGGTGTTGCCGAGCTTGCCGAGCACCTGGCCCTCGGTGACCTTGTCGCCGGGCTTCACCGTGACCGACCCGGAGATCATGTGGGCGTACATGGCGTACACGCCGTTGCCCAGGTCGAGCACGACGTGGTTGCCGTCGACGTTCTCGACGGTCAATTTCGCCGCCAGTTCCGGATTGCTCGCGGGCAGGACACCCGGGGCATTCGCCTCCATCCCGTCGAGGATCGAGACCACGGTGCCGTCGGCGACGGCGAGGATGTCGGTTCCGTAGTCGACGTAGCTCTCGTTGCTGGTCTTGTCGCCGGTGTAGAACTCGCCCTGGTCGTTGGTGCGCTTCCAGTCGATCGCGAAGCGCTGGCTGTTGTTCAGCTTGCCGTTGACCGACATCAGCGAACTGCGGTGCGGGAAACCCGGTTCGCAGCATCCGTTGAGCGCGATCCAGTTGTCGCCACGGACCGGGGGAGCGATGACCGGCACGGTCTGTGTGGAGACGGCGATCGGCGTCGTCAGGTAGTCGATCGGTCCCGGGGTCCCGAATGCCGGTGAGGCAGCGCCGGTTCCGTAGAGGTGGTGCAGCAGGGCCTTCGGTGCCTGGTCGAGGGAGTCCAGGGTGAAGTCGACGAACAGGACCCGGCTTTCCTGCGGCGGGATCGCGTTGCTGTCCACGTAGCCTGCGGGCAGGTCGCGCAGTCGATTGCAGTCGCCGAAGACACAGGCCGGATCGACCAGCGCGGAACCGGAGAAACTGGCGATCACCTTCGTCGGATCCTCGCCGTCGACCACGTCGATCCTGTCCAGGCTCGCCGGCACCTTGGTGGCGTTGGTGAGCTGCAGGTCGTAGACCACGTGGTACTTGCCGTCCGTTCCGCGGAACGGCAGCGGCGGATTCCCGATCGTGTCGAGGGTGAGCGCGGTGAAGGCATCCGGCACGGTCACGCCGGCGACGGAACCGGCCGGAGGCGGCGCGGTGGTCGTCGAACCGGCGTCCGAATCCGACGAACATCCGGCCCCGACGAGTGCGACGGAGGCTGTGAGCGAGACGAGAAGCATGGGGACGCGGCGGATGGTCACGCTGGAACTCCGTTTCTTCGGTTTCGCAAGAAAGTACCAGGACATAACTGGCTTTTCGGACCTTCAGCCGTGGTGCCGCTGTAGCGGTCGAGAACCCGTCCCCGTAGACGCAGTCTTGTTCGCGTGATCAACCGGACGTCCACGCGTTCTCGGCGGGTTCGCTTTCAGGAAGAAGTTTCATTGCGTCACCTCGAGCGTCAGGGTTCGAAGGCGTCGGACCAGCAGGCTGTGTTCCCATTCGGGTTCCCGGTCACCGGTTTCGAAGGCAGTGGTGGCGCCGAGGAGGTGTTCGAGCGCCATGTTGCCCTCGAGCCGAGCCAAGGCGGCTCCGACGCAATGGTGAATCCCCTTCCCGAAGGCCATGTGAGGGCGGTGAGTTGTCGAGCCGAGGTCGATGGCATTCGGGACGTCGAGGGTCGCATCGTCGCGATTCGCCGCCGCCCACGACAGATAGAGGTGTGAACCTGCGGGCAGCGCGACCCCACCCAGGGTGGTGTCGGCAACGACGTACCGGTAGTGGCCACGGAAGGGTGACTCGAGTCGCAGTGCTTCTTCGACGAACCTCGGAAGGAGAGCGATATCGGCGCGCACCTCACGTTGGATGTCGGGGTGGGTTCCGAGAAGCCAGGCAGCATTACCGATCAGGCTCACGGTGGATTCGATGCCCGCGGTGACGAGTTGGATGAGGATCATCACCGCTGTGTCGTAGTCGAGGTCGCCGGCGCCGACCGTGCGGGCGAGGTCTCCCATCACGTTGTGGCCGGGCTCGTCCATGGCTGCGCCGAATGCCTCCGAGAGATACACGCCGAGTTCGCCGACGGCCTGTGTCGCTGCTTCGAGCTGGTCGGCGGTGACCACGCCGTCGAGAAGAACGGTACTGGCAAGGGACCACCGCACGAGGTCGTCGGTGTCGTAGGCGGGAAAGCCCAGCAGTGCGGCGACCACACTGATCGGTAGACGCTGTGCGACCGCGCGAACCCAATCGATACGTCCTTGCTGGAGGCCCGCGGTCCACAGCGCGCTCAGCGTCTCGGAGATGAACGGCTCCAGGCGGCTGATCCGCCGGGCGGTCAGAGACGGCATCACCAGCGCCCGGTGAACGCGGTGCGTAGGTTCGTCGGCGGTGGCCAGCACGTGCAGCGGCGACCCGAGTTCGGCGATCGGAAACGCGGTGACGGTGCCATCGGGGTGCCACACCATCGTCGCGGTGAGGTTCGACGAGAACTCATCGTGTCGACTCACGGCTTCGGCGATCAGGTCCCAGGATGTGACCAGAAAGAACGGTGAGTCACCGAGTCGGTGGACCGGGTCTCGACGTCGGAGTTGCGCGAGGTAGCCGTACGGATCGTCGAGATCATGCATACGTCGAGGCTGCGTACCGGAGACGTCTGCTGACAACCCCTCGGCACCAAGTCGATACGTCTGGATTCACCCTTCGCGGTACGTGTCTCAACGCGGGCCTGTGACCTGCGCCGATCCGCCGAGAACGATCTGCTGATGTCTCATACTGAGACTGTGGGTTATGACTGGTTGATCGACGGGAAGCGCTCCGACGTCGCCCGAGACCGCCTGATCGCTTGCGCTGCAGAACTGATCGCCAGGCGTGGAGTGACCGAGTTCGACATCAACGACCTCGTTCGGCACGCACACTGTTCGCGAGCGACCGTCTACCGGCACGTCGGCGGTCGCACGGCCGTCATCGAGTCCGTCCTGATGACCGCATCGGCTCACATCGTCACCGCCGTCCGCACCGCGACCGCAGGCCTCGACGGTCGCGACCGAGCAAGCGTTGCGATCTCGGTGGCACTACGAGAACTCCGACAGGACCGAGTGATTCGGCAGTTCCTACGCTCGGGTCACCTGATCACGATGGCACCCACCGCCATCACCTCGGATACGGTCGCCGCGCTTGCAGCCGAACTCATCGGGATCGATCCATCCGACACCACCTCGACCGAATTCGCCGTCAGATCGTTCATGACGCTGCTCCTCTGGCCGGCTGATCCGGTCGAGGAGAATCGCCTCATCGACTCGATAGTGGCCGGGATCGACCGTCACTGAAATTGCCACCGGCGACCGCCACACCCGGATCTGTTTACGGCATCTGCGGATATCGTCCAACTCTGTTGCGCTACAACCGGTCACTCGCTTCGATTGCCCGCCGGCAGCGGATGCTCCGGCATTTCGGATATATGCAGCCGACTCGATCGGTTGCACCCGGGGAGGTTGCCGACAGGAAGTGGCATCCGATTGCCCCGCGCACACCGATGGCCGAGGCGCACACTTGTAGATATTCGAATCATCCGATGTGAGGCCCCGGGAGCCTGTGCCGGGTCCTTTCTCCGAAAGGAGCCGGCGGATGCCGTACACCGAAGACGACCCCAACGAAATCGCCGTCCCCATTCACAGAGGCGCTCACATCGCCGACCCCGGGCCTTTGGGTCTGGCAGCATTTGCACTCACCACGTTCATCCTGTCCTGCGCCAACGCCGGATTCATCTCGTCGGATGCGGAAGCTGCCGTCTTCGGGGTGGCGTTGTTCTACGGCGGTCTCACCCAGCTCGCCGCCGGAATGTGGGAGTTCCTGAAGGGCAACGTCTTCGGGGCGACGGCCTTCAGCTCGTACGGCGCCTTCTGGTTGAGCTTCTGGTACCTGGTCACCTACGTCACCGAGGACATGGGCGACGAGAGGCACGTGGGGGTGGGAATCTTCCTGCTGGGCTGGACCATCTTCACCCTCTACATGTGGTTTGCCAGCACCCGGATCAGCATTGGCCTCTTCGTCACCTTCTCGGTGCTCCTCGTCGCTTTCGTATTCCTGACACTCGGAGCGCTACTGGAGGTGACCGGCCTGACGAGGGTCGGTGGCTACTTCGGACTCGCCGCTGCCGTCGGCGCGTGGTACTGCTCCGCTGCCGGGGTACTCAGCACGACATTCGGGCGCGTAGTCCTGCCCACGGGCCCACGTTGACAGGGGTCCGATCCGACAGGTGCGGACGCGTCTGTTACCCTCGTCGTCATGCAGCGCGCATATTTTTGGTTTAGCAGGCCGGCCCGGGGTGGGTCGGTCGGCGTAACCGAGCGCTGACTTCACCACCTACGAGCCGGACAACGGACCGGCTCGCTGGAATCTCATCTTCTCGTGGGTCGGCCTGAGAACAGGAAACCGAACCCCATGAGCACCCAGATCGACCGCATCTCGACCTCGAATCTCGACGAGCAGCGCACCGTGCGGATCAGCCCCCTCGTGGCGCCGTCCGTCGTGCGCACCGAGCACGCCCCCGACGAGGTCGCCGCCGCGACCGTGCGGTCGGGTCGCGCCGACACCGTCGGCATCCTCGACGGCACCGACGACCGCCTGCTCGTCGTCGTCGGACCGTGCTCCGTGCACGATCCGGCCGCCGCGATGGACTACGCCCGCCGTCTCGCCGCGAAGGCCGACGAACTGCGCGACGACCTGCACATCGTCATGCGCGTCTACTTCGAGAAGCCGCGCACCACGCTGGGCTGGAAGGGCCTGCTCAACGACCCGCACCTCGACGGCACGTACGACATCAACACCGGTCTGCGGATCGGCCGCAAGCTGCTGCTGGATGTGTCGAGCCTGGGTCTGCCCGTCGGCTGCGAGTTCCTCGACCCGATCCTCCCGCAGTACTACGCGGACCTGGTCACCTACGGCGCGATCGGTGCCCGCACCGCCGCCAGCCAGGTGCACCGCCAGCTGTGCTCGGCGCTGTCCATGCCCGTCGGCATCAAGAACTCCACCGAGGGCGACGTCCAGGTCGCGGTCGACGGCACGCGCGCCGCTGCCGCCAGCCACGTGTTCCCCGGCACCGACCTGGACGGCCAGGCCGCGCTGATCCAGACCGTCGGCAACCCCGACTGCCACGTCATCCTGCGCGGCGGCAGCAGCGGACCGAACTACGACGCCGAGACGGTCGCCGACACCCTCGCCCGGCTGCGTAAGGCGGGTCTGCCGGAGCGGGTCGTCGTCGACGCCAGCCACGGCAACAGCAGCAAGAATCACGAGAAGCAGGTCGACGTCGTCACCGACATCGCCGAGCGGATCGTCGCGGGGGAGAAGGGCATCGTCGGACTCATGCTCGAGAGCTTCATCGAGGCGGGTCGTCAGGACCTGACCCTCGGCAAGGCCGACGAGCTCGAGTACGGCAAGTCCATCACCGACGCGTGCATCGACTGGGCGACCACCGCCGACCAGCTCGACCGTCTCGCCGCCGC
>NZ_JADZGH010000007.1:33736-44687 GCF_015865005.1 Rhodococcus sp. CX | reverse complement strand
GGGAGACTTGACCCTGACGCAACGTCAGGGTTGATGCTGGGGGCATGAGAATCAGCGAGCTCGCGCAGGCGGCCGAGACCACCGTCAGGACGGTTCGGCACTACCACCGGCTCGGGTTGCTGCCGGAACCGCCGAGGTCCTCCAACGGGTACCGCGTGTATTCGTTGGAGGACCTGGTCCGGCTCATGCGCATCCGCTGGCTCGCCCGCTCCGGGGTGCCGCTCGGATCCGTCGCCACGGTCCTCGGTGCGACGGACGACTCCGACGACCTCGGAGCCGACCTCGAAGCGCTGCTCGCCGCCGTCGAGGAACAACAGCGCACCCTGCAGGTCAAACGCGATTCGCTCGCGGCGATGCTGGACCTGCACCGGCGCGGTGAACCGCTCTCGCCGCTGTCCGCGCCGCTCGCGCAGGCGTTCGCCGAACTCGTCGACGGTGAGACCGATCCACGCGTGCGGGAGTTGTTCGTCCGGGAACGCGACAGCTGGGAGATCCTCGCGCTGTCCGGACAGACCCCGCAACCCTTCGTCGACGCCGCAACCGCAGCACTGACCGACCCGGAATGCCGGCACGAATTGGTCGCCCTGTATCGCCG
This sequence comes from Rhodococcus sp. CX, assembly GCF_015865005.1. Taxonomy (NCBI): domain Bacteria; kingdom Bacillati; phylum Actinomycetota; class Actinomycetes; order Mycobacteriales; family Nocardiaceae; genus Rhodococcus; species Rhodococcus sp. CX. The sequence continues at coordinate 44,092 of NZ_JADZGH010000007.1, read as the reverse complement.
GTTCGGCGCGCTCGCCGGCCGCGACCCCGCCGATGTGACCGAGCACATCGAAGAGACCGCCGACGCCCTGGCCGCCTTCTTCGACGACCTCGACGACCCGGACGGGATGTTCGCGCAATGGGCGACGACCGCGGCCGACGTCGCCGACAGTCCCCACATGGCCGAGGTCCTGCCCGATCCCGCGCAACGCGCCGTCGCGGTCCGGGTCATCGAGACGATCGCAGCGCGGGCGGTGGAGTCGTGACCGCGCAGCGGATCCACCGCGGCGCACTGGTGGTGGCGATCCTGACGGCGCTGACGAACGCGGTGCTCGCCGCCGTCGGCATCCTCGCCCCCGGAACCGCGTTCGTGTTGTGGCTCGCGGTCGAACTCCCGTTGTTCGCCCTCGTCGTCACCGTCACCGTCGTGCGGATCCGGGCGCTGCGTCGATCCGGTGCCTCCTGGAACGCCGTGCTCGACGAGCTCGCCGGCCCCGCTGCCGGCCTGATCCGCGCGGAACTGCGCGCCTACCGATCGCTGTGGCTGTTCGCCCGGCGACGCCGCGACGGCCTGCGCGACGGGATGGTCGCGATCGGCTACACCAGGGGCACGATGGGCATGCCCATCGCTTTCCTGATCGCGTGTGTGGTCGAAACCGTCGCCATCCACCTGCTCGTGCCTTGGCCGTGGCTGCGCACCACCCTGCTGGTCGTCTCGGTGTACGGCTTCGTGCCGCTGCTAGGTATCCTCGCCTCCCGCGTGGTGCATCCGCACCTGCTCGACGACGCCCGGTTCGTCGTCCGGTCCGGGCATCAGGTGGTCGCGACCCTTCCTGTCGGCACCGTCGAGAAAGCGTTGATACACAGGAGATTCCAGCACACCTCGCCGATCGTGGAGGACGACGTGCTGTATCTGCCCGGGTCGGACGGCACCAACGTCGACGTGCTGCTGCGCGAACCGATCGAGGTGAAATTGCCCTATCTGCTCGAACGCCGGCGCACCACCACTCAGGTCGGGCGCGTGGCGTTGCAGGTCGACGACCCCGAAGACCTCCGCGCTGCATTCGCCGCACTGCGGAGCGAAACCGGGATCACCTCGACGGGCTGAAGCCGACGAGTCGCGGTCCCGACGTCGAGGAAGTTGGCGAGAGCGGTGGGGAGGTGGCTCGGGTGCAGACTCAATATCGTTTCAGTTGTGCGACAACGAGATGCAGTGCGGCCGTGGTGGTGAGGGTTCGGACCCGCTCGCGGTCCCCGGGGAAACGGCGGGTGACGGTGTACGTCGGTCGTCCGTCGATCGCGACGCCGAAGCAGACGGTGCCCACCGGTTTGGTGTCGGTGCCGCCGTCGGGGCCGGCGATCCCGGTGGTGGAGACCGCGACGTCGGCTTCGAGACGGCGTCGGACGCCCTCGGCCATCGCTGCGGCGACCTGTTCGCTGACCGCACCGTGTGCGGCGATCATCTCGGCCGGTACGTCGATCAGGTCGGACTTGGCGTCGTTGGAGTACGAGACGACGCCGCCCATGACATAGGCCGACGACCCGGGTCGGGCGGTGAGACGCGCAGCGACGAGTCCGCCGGTGCACGATTCCGCGGTCGCGATCGACCGGCCGTCGAGGACGTCGATCAGCTGGTCGTCGATGGTGGAGCCGTCGGTGGAGAAGATCTGGCGCCCATGGTATTCGGTGAGAACACCGAGAAGACGGCGGTAGACGTCCGCGTCGCCGGAGGCGAATCGGGTCACCATGTCGAGTTCGCCGCCTCGAAGACATGTGGTGATCTCGAGCCGGTCGAAGTCGGCGATCTCTGCTTCGGCCCGGCGCAGTGTCTCGGCGAGTTGTGCCTCGTGCAATCCGTAGGCGCGCACGGTTTCCTGCTGCAGGTCGTCGGCTCGGGACAGTACCTCGGCGACCGCAGGTGAGGTGACCGCGCTCGGCCACATCGCCTGCAACTCTCCGGGCGGCCCGGGCAGGATCACGAACGTCGGGATCGGCCGGTCACCGCCCACTGCTGGGATTACCACGCCCGGCGCTGTGCCGGTCGGCGGCAAGGCGGTGGCACCGGCGGGAACCTGCGCCTGCTTGCGGATCCCGATACGCGTCGGCCCTGCGTCCAGGTCCGGGGTGTTCGGACGGAAGCGGCCGATGACACCCGCGATGTGTTCTTCGAGTTCGGGGTCGAGCAGCAGCTCACGGTTACAGAAATCGGCGACGGTCGCGACGGTGAGGTCGTCGGCGGTCGGGCCGAGCCCTCCGCTGGTGACGATGAGGTCGACGCCCTGATCGGCGAGGAAGCGCAGTTGTGCGATCAGGTCGGCGGGCCGGTCGCCGCAGATCGTGATGTGGGCGACGTCGACGCCGAGTGTCAGGAGCTGCTGGGACAACCACGGTCCGTTCTGGTCGGCGATCCTCCCGGTCAGTACCTCGGTCCCGGTCACGACTATTCCTGCACGCACGCTCACGGCGTCGAGCCTAGTCGGGAGGCGTCCCAGATCAGCCGTAGGCGTCGGCGACACTCCCGGGACACAACGCGATGCCGTTCGCCGCGGACCGATGAGTTTCGGGGGCGCGGGGAGTCCAGCCCTGTGACGGCGTCCGGTTTCGGATGCCGCGGACCGGAGGAGCCTTTCCATGCACTCGACGATCTTCGTGAACCTGCCTGTCGCCGACATCGATCGCTCGCGGCAGTTCTTCACAGACCTCGGTTACACCTTCGACGAGAAGTTCAGCGACGGCCGCGCGCTGGTGCTCGTACTGGGTGAGAACCGGTTCGCGATGTTGATGCTGCGCGATTCTTTCGACTCTCTCCATCCGGCGCGGACCGCGGACGCCTCCGAGGTGAAGGAATGTGTCATCTGCTTGGGTGCCGACAGCCGTGAGGATGTGGACGCGCTGGTGGATCGTGCTGTCGCCGCGGGCGGTGCTGCAGGGGACAGCGAGGATCACGGCTTCATGTACGGTCGCAGCTACGACGACCCGGACGGCCACTCCTGGCAGATCTTCTGGATGGACCCGTCCGCACGGGGCTGAGCGTCCCGGACCCTTTGCCGGTGCCGCAACACCTCCGGCGCCGAACTGCGCCTCCGCGCCGCCGGATTCGGCGCCTGCTCGGTCCACCCGGAACCGGAAAACACACATGGCGACCGCGCGGGCCGTCGCGGTAGTAGGGTCGCGAGCGACGAGGGTTGCCGACACGAACGAGGGACGATGGCCGACACCATGCGGGCAGCGAGATTCTATGCCGATTCGAAAACCAATGTCCTGGAAGATGTTCCGATTCCCTCGCCCGGGCCCGGGGAAGTACTGGTGAAGGTCGAGTTCTGCGGGATCTGCCATTCCGATCTGAGCCTGCTCGACGGCACCTTCCCGCCGCTGCTGCAGGTCGTCACGCAGGGGCACGAAGCATCCGGCACCATCGCCGCCCTGGGCGCCGGGGTCACCGGCTGGCAGGTCGGTGATCGGGTGATTCCGTCCGCCGGGCGCCCGTGCTTCCAGTGCCGCAGCTGCCGCCGCGGCGACCTGACCAACTGCGAGAACATCCAGCTGATGGCCTTCGCCTACGACGGCGCGTGGGCGGAGTACACGGTCGCGCAGGCCGGCGGCCTGACCCGCATCCCCGACAACGTCTCGTTCGAGCGGGCGGCGATTCTCGCCGATGCCGTCTCGACCCCCTACGGCGCCGTGGTGCGGACCGGGCAGGTCCGGGTCGGCGAGGCCGTGGGCGTGTGGGGCGTCGGCGGGGTCGGTACGCACATCGTGCAGCTGGCGCGGCTCGTCGGCGCCGTCCCGGTCATCGCCCTCGACATCGATCCCGTCGTCCTCGACCGGGCGCTCGAGCTCGGCGCCGACTACGCCTTCGACACCCGCGACCTCGACCTGCCCGCCAAGATCACCGAGGCGACGAACGGCAAGGGTCTCGACGTCGCGTTCGATTCCGCGGGTCTGAAGGTCACATTCGATCAGGCGCTGGGGGCGGTGCGCCGCGGCGGGCGGGTGGTCGTCGTCGGATTGAGCGGTCAGGAGGCGTCGCTCGGCCCGACCGCGAACTTCGGGTTGTCGCAGAAGCAGGTGCTCGGGCATCTGGGCTACAAGAACGTCGACATCGAAGTCCTCGCCGAGCTCGTCTCCCGCGGCCGGCTCGATCTGTCCCGTTCGATCAGCGAGATCGTGCCGCTCGAGAACGTCGCGGAGGGAATCGAGAAGCTGCACAACCACGTCGGTAATCCGATCAGGATTCTCGTCCGTCCCTGATCTGTCGGTACCCGGTCGTATCGTCGGCACATGGGATACGAATTTCAGGTGACGGTCGATTCGAACAGCCCGCATACGCAGGCGAAGTGGTGGGCGGAAGCGCTGGGATGGCGGGTCGAGCCGAGCGACGAGAACTTCATCCGCGGTCTCATCGCCGCCGGACAGGCCCGGGAGGACGATACCGAGATCTTCGAAGGCAAACTGGTGTGGAGGATCGGTGCCGCGATCTCCGATCCGGAAACCCCGGCCCGGCCGCGCGTGTTGTTCCAGCTCGTGCCGGAAGGCAAGACGGTGAAGAACCGGCTGCACTTCGACATCCGCGCCGGCGACGACCGCGACGCGCTCGTCGACAAGCTCGTCGCGGCCGGTGCGACCGTCCTGTACCGAGGAAGCCAGGGCCCGTACGAGTGGGTCACCATGACCGATCCGGAAGGAAACGAATTCTGCGTGGCCTGACCGAGGTCGGGGCCCGCCCGCAGGTCAGCGGAAGCTGCGTGGTGTGGATCCGGTCCAGCGCTTGAACGCGCGCCGGAACGCGCTCGGTTCCGAGAAGCCGAGTCGTGCGGACAGATCGTCCACCGACTCACCGCGGCGCAGGCCCGCGATGGCCGCGTCCCGCAGCACCTCCTCCCGGAGATGACCGAGCGACGTGCCCTCCTGCCGCAGCAGGCGACGCAGGTGCGGGGCGCTCACCGACAGCATGTCGGCGATGTCCTCCGCGCTGGCGGTGCGTCCCTTGATGCCCGACTCGAAGATGCGGCGCACCTGCGCCGACGCCGTCGATTCGTAATCACGTTCCGACAGCATGAGATTCGGTGACTCGCGCAGATATTCTTCGAGGCCGCTCTCGGTCTGCACGAGCGGGGACCGCAGCGCGGCATTGTCGATTTCCAGGGCCGCGCGGTCGGCGCCGAACGTGACGGGGACACCGAAGATTGCGTCGTAACTGCGGGCGAGCACCGGATCCGGTTGCGGATAGGGCATTTCCACCGATTCCAGGCGCACCCGCCCGCCGACCAGCCACGCCGCGAAGCGGTGCAGCAGCATCAACAGGAAATCGACGGTGACCCGGGTCTTTTCGGTCACCACGTCGGGGAGTCCCACATCCAGGAAGGTCGTTTCCGGGCCCGGCGTCAGCGTCAGGGTCGGCAGCGTCCGCATGACCCGGTTGACCTCGATCATGCGGGTCAGGGCATGCGACAGGTCGGGACAGTGGATGAGGGTCAGGCACATCACCCGGAAGGATCCGCGCGGAACCGGTCCCGAGCCGAGTCCGAACAGTTCGTCGTCGGTGATCTGCCACGTCACCTGGGTGAACCGGCTGACCTGCTCGGGTGTGAGGCGCGCGTGCGGCTGCGCCAGCACCGCCCGGCTGATCCGCGCCGCATCCAGCGCCGGCGCCAGATCGACTCCTTCGGCGGCAGCGAGCTGGACCGCCCGGCTCACGAAATCGGACGGAATGGTGGGAGCCGACACGTCAGTGCGCCTCCCGCAGGGTCCGCAGCCGTCGCACACCTTCGGTGAGAATCTCGTCGCGTTTGCAGAACGCGAACCGCACCAGATGATTCCACCGTTCGGGATGATCGACGAACGCGCTCACCGGCACCGCGGCGACACCGATCCGCCGGGGCAGGCTACGACAGAACTCGACAGCATCGGTGACGCCGATCGGGGTGACGTCCGCGCACACGAAATATGTTCCGGCCGAATCGAGTACACCGAATCCCGCGTCGGCCAGTGCCGTGGACAGCAGATCGCGCCGGCGTTGCAGGTCGTCGCGCTGTGCGGCGACCCAGGCCTGCTCGTGGGTCAGCGCGTACGCGACCGCCGGCTGGAACGGTGCCCCGGCGACGAACGACATGAACTGCTTGGCGGCGCGCACGCCGTCGATCAGCTCGCGCGGCCCGAGCGCCCAGCCGATCTTCCAGCCGGTCACGTTGAACATCTTCGCCGCGCTCGACACGGTGACGGTGCGTTCGGCCATGCCGGGCAACGACGCGAGCGGGGTGTGCCGGCGACCGTCGAACACCAGATGTTCGTACACCTCGTCCGACAGCACCAGCAGATCTCGTTCGCACGCGAGTTCGGCGACCGCGGTCAGCGTCGCGTCGTCGTACACGGTGCCCGTCGGATTGTGCGGGGTGTTGACGACCAGCATGGTGGTGCGGTCGGTGACCGCGGCGTGCAGCGCGTCGACGTCGAGCACGAAACCGGATCCGGAGCGTTCCAGGGGGACCGCGCGCCGGGTCGCTCCGGCCAGCGCCACCGACGCGGCGTACGAGTCGTAGTACGGCTCGGTGAGCAGCACCTCGTCACCGGGTTCGACGAGCCCGAGGATCGCGGCGCTGATCGCCTCGGTCGCGCCGACGGTGACCAGCACCTCGCCGTCGGGGTCGTATTCGAGTCCGTACCGGGCGGCGCGGTCGTCGGTGATCGCGCGGCGCAACTCCGGCGTGCCCGGACCGGGCGGGTACTGGTTGACGCCGTCCGAGATCGCCTGACGGGCCACCTCGAGCATCGCGGCGGGACCGTCCGTGTCGGGGAAACCCTGCCCCAGGTTCACCGCGTCGTGCTGGATGGCCAGGGAGGTCATCTCGGCGAAGATCGTGGACGCGAACGGTCGGAGCCGGTTGACCGTGCGGACCGGTCGCGGTGACGTCATCTCAGCCATTTCGCCAGCGTAGCGGGGGTGCGGTGGGTTCGATCGGGCAGTAGTGTCACATTCGGGAAGGCTACCTCGTCCAAGAAGATGAGCGGCCCATACGGGGCCGGTGACGAACGGAGACGATCATGGCTCGCATTCCCGTGGTGACCCCCGACCAGGCCGGCCCCGCGACCAAGGTCGCGTACAAGATGGCGGCGCGGATGTTCGGGGAGGTGCCCGAGCCGTTCACGGTGCTCGCCCACCACCCGGGCCTGATGCGCAGCAACGCCGTGCACGAAATGCTCGCGCAGCGGGCGTCGAAGGTGTTGCCGAAGAACGTGCGGGAGATCGCGGTGTACCGCACGGCCTGGAACGTCGGATGTTCGTGGTGCGTCGACTTCGGGACGATGCTGCAGCGCCTCGACGGACTCGACACCGAGCGACTCGAGCACATCGCCGACTACAAGACCTCGGACCTGTACAGCGACGACGAACGCGCCGCCATCGAGTACGCCGATGCGATGACCGGCAACGTCCGCGAGGACGTCACCGACGAGCAGGTCGCGGACCTCGAACGCCGCTTCGGGCAGGCCGGGCTCGTGGAACTGACCTACAACATCGCGCTGGAGAACATGCGGGCCCGCATGAACTCGGCGCTGGGCATCCACGACCAGGGCTTCAGCACCGACGCCTGCCGCGTGCCGTGGGCGGACCAGTCGGCCGTTCAGGGCAGCACGAGTTCGCCGACCGGCCCCGGATTCCAGGCGACCTCCCAGCGGAAGCCGTCGGGATCGGAGAAGTAGCCGGTGTAACCGCCCCATTCGCGGTCCGTACCGCCGGTGACGGTTCCGGCGCCTGCGGCACGGGCCGTGGCGAGCACGCTGTCCACCTCGTCGTGGGATGCGACGTTGTGCGCGAGTGTGACCGGAGGGATGCCGTCGCGGGATGTGGTTCCACCGACCTCGGCCTCGAAGTGCGCACGATCCCAGAGGGACAGGACGATGTGCGCACCGACCTGGATCATGAGGACCTCGCCCGGAGCATCGACGGTCGCCGTCCAGCCCAGCCCGTCGACGTAGAACGCGCGGCTGCGGGCGACGTCGTCGACGGCCAGGGTCACGAAGCTCAGGCGCTGTTCCATGCGGGTGCTCCCAGCTCTTGTCAGTCGGTCCAGGGGGACGGCACCTTGACGCGCCGCAGCTTCTCGGGGTTCGCGATGTCGTAGGCCGCCCAGACCTGTCCGTCGACGACCGTGCACGCCATGATGCGGCCCGGGAATCCCTGGTGGGTCGCGTCACCGGGGGATCCGCTGTTGACGAACCCGAGCTGCCCGTTGACCAGGGCGGGCGTGAAGCCGAGCAGGGACTGTTCGCCGTACTTCTGGACGAGGCCGAGGAAGAACCGGGCGGCCTTCTCCGGTCCGACGATGACGTTGACGGCGGTGCGGGTGGTGCCGTTCGCATCGCCGATCATGCGGGCGTCGGGGTGGAGTGCCGCGACGACCGCCTCGAGATCGTCGGTGGCGATCGCCTCCATGAGCCGCTGCACGGCGGCGTTGTGCTCGTCGTCGCTCACCGGTGGGGGTGCGGCGCCCGCGACGCGGCGCGCGCGGGACGCGAGTTGCCGGGCGGCGGCGGGTTCCACCCCGAGGATGTCGGCGATCTCGCCGAACGGTACGGCGAACGCGTCGTGCAGGACGAACGCGACCCGTTGCGCGGGAGTGAGGGTGTCGAGCACGACGAGCGCGGCGAGGCGGTTGTCCTCGAGTTGCACGACCTGTTCGAGCGGATCCGGGGGTGTGGCGCCGGTCAGCGGGGTGACGATCGGTTCGGGCAGCCACTGGCCGATGTACTTTTCGCGCCGGACCGTCGCGGAGCGCAGCCGGTCCAGGCACAACCGGCCGACGACGGTGGTCAGCCATGCCCGCAGGTCCTCGATGCCGTCGGAATCCGCGCCGTCCAGTCGTAGCCAGGCATCCTGGACGGCGTCTTCGGCGTCGGCGACGCTGCCGGTGAGCCGGTACGCGACCGACAACAGGTGGGGCCGGTGTTCCTCGAACGAATCGACGAGCGACGCAGCGCGCATGGGTCCGATGGTACGACGCCCGGTCGCGGTCGGTCGGCACTTGATAGGCAAGTGGCCACTTGCCTATAGTGGGGCTCGTGGCCGACGTCTTCCACGCGCTCGACGATCGGACGCGCCGCATCATCCTCGACGAACTCGCGGCCGGCGACGGCCGCACGCTGTTCGAGATCTGTTCCGTGCTCGCGATGCGTCACGGTCTCGGTCTCACACGCCAGGCGATCTCGCAGCATCTCGCGGTGCTCGAGTCCGCCGGACTGGTCGTCACGGAGCGACGCGGACGATCCAAGTTCCACTACTTCGACCCCGCACCGCTCGCCCGGATCACCGAGCGGTGGCCCACTCGCGAAAGGACAGACCGATGAGGATCAACCTGACGAGCGTGTTCGTCGACGACCAGCGAGCCGCCCTCGCCTTCTACACCGACGTGCTCGGTTTCGTGAAGCACCACGACATTCCGATCGGTGACGCCTCGTGGCTCACCGTCGTCTCGCCCGACGCACCGGACGGACCGCAGCTGCTGCTCGAACCCGCGGGGCACCCGGCGGTCAAGCCGTATCGGGACGCCCTGCGGGAGGACGGAATCCCGTTGGCGCAGTTCGCCGTCGACGACGTGGAGGCCGAGCATGCCCGGCTCACCGCCAAGGGTGTCGAGTTCACGATGCCGCCCACGGACATCGGCACCGCGGTCGTCGCCGTCTTCGACGACACGTGCGGCAATCTCATCCAGATCGTCGCCGAGAAATAGTTGCGAGCCGCAACATCTGTTGTGTCCCGATGTAGTTCGCGTCAGGTGCTCCTTCGCGACGTAACGGCGTCCTCGGTCGACCGCAATTCGGCGTGATCCCCGGACGACACGCGGCGATATTCTTGAGGGGACGCCCAGGAGGTGGGGGCGTACGGAGGAACTTGCGCCGGTCGTGCCGTCGGGACCGGTGCGTGCGAACTACGAGTCGACGGAGTGAGTAGCACGTTCCGATGAGCGCAGCGGATCCGCTCGACACGCAGACATACCCACCCGACCCGGCCGGGGAGCTGGCCGCTGCCGGTTTCGAGGGGGTCGAGCAGATCGGCCACGGCGGGTTCGGAGTGGTCTACCGCTGCACCCAGACCGACCTGGATCGCACGGTCGCGGTCAAGGTGCTCACCGTCGATCTCGACGAGGAGAACCGGGCGAGGTTCTTCCGGGAGCAACAGGCGATGGGACGGCTGACCGGGCACCCGAACATCGTCCACATCCTGCAGGTCGGTACCACCGGCAGCGGCCGTCCCTACCTGGCGATGCCCTACCACCAGCAGGGGTCTCTCGATGCGTGGATCCGCAGCCAGGGTCCGCTGCCGTTGGATCAAGCGTTGCGGCTCGGGGTGAAGATGGCCGGCGCGATCGAGTCGGCGCACCGG
>NZ_JADZGH010000007.1:32924-33726 GCF_015865005.1 Rhodococcus sp. CX | reverse complement strand
CGAACATTCTGCTCACCGACTACGACGAACCCCAGCTGGCCGACTTCGGTGTCGCGCAGATCGCGGGCGGTTTCAAGACGGCCACCGGCGCCGTGACCGGGTCGCCGGCCTATACCGCGCCGGAAGTGCTGGCCGGGGATCCGCCCGGTCCGGCCGCCGACGTCTACGGTCTCGGGGCGACGTTGTTCAGTGCGCTGACCGGTCACGCCGCGTTCGAACGGCTCAGCGGGGAGCAGGTCGTCTCGCAGTTCCTGCGGATCACCTCGCAACCGGTACCGGACCTGCGGGAGCACGGGATCCCCGAGGATGTGTCCGAGGCGATCACGGGGGCGATGGCCCGGACCCCGGACCAGCGTCCGGCTACCGCTGTGGACTTTGGGGAGGAACTACGAGCCTTGCAACGCACCCACGGTTTCCCGGTCGACGAGATGGCCCTGCGCAACGAGAACGAAGCCGGGTCCGTCGAGGGCGCGTCTGTCGAGGTCGGGGCCGGGAAGGTCGCGGAGGCCGGGGGCCCCGAACGAGTGCCGCGTGAGCGACGTCGCACCGCGGCTGCCGCCAGGGCGGGCGCGACCGGCGATCTGCCGCTGGACCTGACCAGTTTCGTCGGCCGCCGGCACGAGCTGACCGAGGCGAAGAACCTGCGGGCCGGTTCGCGGCTGGTGACGTTGACCGGGATCGGCGGTGTCGGCAAGACGCGCCTGGCGGTGCATGTCGCGGCGGCGGTGCAGCGCGACTACGCCGACGGGGTGCGGCTGGTCGAGCTCGGTGCACTGCACGATGAGTCGTCGCTGCTCGACGC
>NZ_JADZGH010000007.1:0-32914 GCF_015865005.1 Rhodococcus sp. CX | reverse complement strand
GGGAGGCGCTGCTCGAGTTCCTCGCCCCGCAAGAGATGCTGCTGGTTCTCGACAACTGCGAGCACATGATCGACGCGGCCGCCGCACTCGCCGACCGGCTTCTGCGGGGGTGTCCGCGAGTGCGGATTCTGGCCACCAGCCGCGAACCGTTGGGCCTCGGCGGAGAGGCCGTGCTGCGAGTTCCGCCGCTGGGCGTTCCGGATCCACAGCGGCCGTACTCGTTGCGGGCGCTGTCTCGCTACGACGCGGTGAAATTGTTCGCCGACCGCGCCGCGGCCGCCGTGCCAGGATTTGCGCTGACCGAGGAGAATGCGGCGGCGGTGGCGGGGATCTGTCATCGGCTCGACGGGTTGCCGCTGCCGATCGAGCTGGCCGCGGCCCGGTTGCGGGCGCTGTCGCCCGAGCAGATCCTCGAACGGTTGACCGACCGTTACGCCTTGCTGACCCGCGGCACTCGGGGTGCGCCGACGCGGCAGCAGACCCTGCGGTGGTGCATCGACTGGAGCTTCGAATTGTGCACCGCCACCGAACAACTCGTGTGGGGACGGGTGGCGGTGTTCGCGGGCAGCTTCGATCTCGACGCGGCCGAGCACGTGTGCGGCGAGGGCCTGGCCGCGGGCGAGTTGCTCGATACGCTGACCTCCCTGGTGGACAAGTCGATCCTGATCCGGGAGGAGGCCGGGTCGGTGGTGCGGTTCCGGATGCTCGAGACGCTGCGCGACTACGGTGTCGAGAAACTCGAGCAGTCCGGCGAGGAGCTCGCGTTGCGCCGCCTCCATCGGGACTGGTACGAGGCGTTGGCAATCGCCGCGCGGGCCGAGTGGGTCAGCGAGCGTCAGCTCGACTGGATCGCCCGCCTCAGGCGGGAACTACCGAACCTGCGCGAGGCCCTCGAATTCAGCCTCGAGGACGATCCCGCCGCCGGGCTGCGCATCGCCGGCGAGCTCTACCTCTTCTGGGCCTCCCAAGGCTTCTACAACGAGGGGCGACGCTGGTACGAACGGCTGCTCGCCCGCCAGAGCGGGCCGCCCACGGTCGAGTGGGTCGAAACGCTCTACCGTGCCACCGTGATGGCCAGTGTGCAGGGCGACCTGCAGGCGGCAGCCGGGTTCCTGGAGACAGGGCGCAGGCTGATCGCGCAGACCGACGATCCCCTGATGCGCGCTCTGGTCGATGCCGCCGACGGTTCGCTGGCGCTCCACAGCGGCGACCTCCCGCACGCCATTTCTCACCTCGAGGCCGCCCTCGCTCATTTCCGTGGACGTGGGGAACCCACCCGCGAGATCGGCATGCTGTATTCGCTGGGGTTGGCCCTCGGGCTGTCCGACCGGATACCGGAGGCCGTCGAATGTCACGAACGTGTGCTGGCAATGACCGAAGGACACGGCGGCAAGATGTATCGTTCACTTTCGCTGTGGGCCTTGGCCGTTGACGTGTGGCGACGGGAAGAACCGGATCGTGCGGTGCGGCTCCTGGAGGAATCGTTGAACCTGGCCCGGCAAGTGCGGTACCCGCGCGTGGTCACGTCGTGCCTCGAGGCTCTGGCCTGGATCACCAGCGACCTGGGCGACCTGAAGCGGGCAGCGGTCCTGATGGGGGCGGCGGAAGGAATGGCACGGTCGATCGGTAGTGCTGCGGTGATACATTCCAATCTGCTTGCCTACCATCGGGAATCCGAACGGAAGGCCCGACAGCACCTCGGTAGGGAAGCATTCGCCGCGGCATTCGGCCGAGGTGAACAACTCGGCTTCGACGCGGCCATTGCCTACGCCCTCCACGAGCAGCCGCCGGCCACCTCCACGCGCGACACCGACACGTCGGTGCGACTGACCAAGCGGGAACGTCAGGTCGCCGACCTCATCGGCGAGGGCCTGACGAACCAGGCCATCGCCCGTCGCCTGGTGATCTCACCGCGCACGGCACAAGGGCATGTGGAGCACATCCTGGCCAAACTCGGCTTCACCTCCCGGGCGCAGGTCGCGGCCTGGGTTGCGGAGCAGACGCACGACTAGGTCCCGGCGTCGATCCTCGCCATGCGCTGAGGAGCTCGTCGCGGAGAGCGGACTTGGTGGCGCGCAGTCGTACGGAGTCGGTCGGTCTCGTCATCATCGCGGCTTGCAGCAGATGCAGGAACCTGGTCCGTCCCACGCCGAAGGTGATGAACAGTTCCTCCGGGCCGGCCCCGCCGAAGGGCGCCCATTCGACGGCGAAGGCGACCAGCTTCCGGTCCCCGGGATCCAGTGACTGCACGCCGGCGAGGAAGTCGCAGGTCATGAGGGAACGCCGGACCCAGTCGACGTCGTGCGAGGGTGCCGCCGCATTCGGCTGGACGTGGTACCTCCGGGCGCCGCGGTCCGCGATGCGGGTGGGGGAGTGGGAGCGGCGACGTCGCAGGGGTATCGGTGCAGCATGTTCGCTCACCGCAGCGGGTGACAGCGGGGCCGGTGTTTCGGGCATGTGTGCCTCCCGGTGGAAGGAGCGTTTCGGTCCTTCGAGGATCGTGTGCGCGCAGGATTCCGGGAACGGCCGACCGGCGGGGTGGGGTACCTGTTTTCGCTCCGTATTCCGGGCACCGAGTGTGCACGTCTTGTCGAAAAATGCCGGAAATATCGACAACAAGTGCACGCTCGGCGGGCCGATCCGGCGCCGGCAGAAACACTTCGGTCCGGATCCGTAATCGGGATCCGGACCGAAGCACCCGTACGGGATCAGACGGCTTCGAGCACGCTGACGTAGTTCGCCACCGCGAGGCCACCCATGTTGTGGACGACACCTCGACGGGCGCGACCGAGCTGCATGTCCCCGGCGGTGCCGCTGAGCTGCATCGCGGCGATGACGTGCTGGGACACCCCCGTCGCGCCCACCGGATGCCCCTTGGACTTCAGCCCGCCGGACAGGTTCACCGGCAGGGCACCGCCGGGCAGGACGGTGCCGTGGTCGAGCACCTGCCGGCCCTTCCCGCGCTCGGCCAGCCCCATCACCTCGTAGAGGACGAGTTCGGCGATGGTGAAGCAGTCGTGCACCTCGGCGAAGTCCAGATCCGCAACGGTGGTGCCGGCCATGGCCATGGCGCGCTGCCAGGCTGTGACACTGCCCGCGAACTCGATCGGATCCCGCTTGGCGGCGGGCAGGAAATCGTTGGCCTGCCCGAACCCGGCGATCCGCACCGGCGCCTGCGCCGCCCCGGAGACCGGTTCCGTGGTCAGCACCAGGGCTGCGGCGCCGTCGGAGACCGGGGAGCAGTCGGTGCGGCGCAGCTGCCCGGCGACGATCGGGTTGCGCTCGGAGACCGTGGCACAGAAGTCGAAGCCGAGATCCTTGCGCAGCTGCGCGTACGGATTGGCGACCCCGTTGCGGTGATTCTTCGCGGCGATGTGGGCGAGGGGGTCGGCGACCGGCCCGTACCGATCGGCATAGGCATCGGCGACTCGGGCGAACAGCCCCGCGAAGCCCGTCGTCGACTCCTTGCCGGCGGACTCGTAGTCGGCGCCGAGCAGCGCGGCTCCGACCACGTCGGGACCGGCGTGGGTCATCTTTTCGGCACCGATCACCAGCACGGTGCGGGCGGTGCCGGCCAGCAGGGCCCGGATACCCTGCTGAACCGCGGCGCTGCCCGAGCCGCAGGCGTTCTCGACGCGGGTGGCGGGCACCCCGGCGAGGTCGTCGGAGAGCTGCAGGGCCAGCGACGAAGCGAAGCCGAGCGGGTGCATTCCGGAGTTGAACTGGCCGAAGTAGATCTCGTCGACCTGACCGGGTTCGATGCCGGCGGTGTCGAGTGCGTCGCGGGCGACGGACACCACAAGCGATTCGAGGGTCTGGTCGGGGAGTTTGCCGAACGGGGAATGACCCCATCCGGTGGCCAGGACGTCGGTGCCGAAGCGGTCGCGCAGGCTCATGCCACCAGCTCCTCGTCCAGGGCGACCGTGAACGGAGCGCCGGTGATCGCGCGCAGTTCGTCGACGTCGACGCCGGGGGCGAGGCGGCGCAGCACGAGCGCGCCGTCGACGACGTCGAAGACGGCGCGGTCGCTGACGATGCAGTCGACGACACCTACCCCGGTCAGCGGAAGAGTGCACGTCTCGACGATCTTCGGGGAGCCGTCCTTCGCAACGTGCTCGGTCAGCACGATCACCCGAGGCGTGCCGACCACCAGGTCCATCGCGCCACCCATGCCCTTGACGAGTTTGCCCGGAATGCTCCAGTTCGCGAGATCTCCGGATGCGGAGACCTGCATCGCGCCGAGGATGGCGACCTGGACGTGGCCGCCGCGGATCATCCCGAACGACTCGGACGAGTCGAAGATGCTGCCACCGGGCACGATCGTCACGGTCTGCTTGCCGGCATTGATCAGATCGGCGTCCTCGTCCCCCTCGTAGGGGAACGGTCCCATCCCGAGCAGGCCGTTCTCGCTCTGCAGGATCACCCGGCGGCCTTCGGGCAGGTTGTTGGCCACGAGTGTGGGGATCCCGATGCCCAGATTGACGTAGGCACCCTCGTTCAGTTCGGACGCCGCCAGGGCGGCCATCTCGTCACGAGTCCACGGCATGGTGAAGCTCCTTTCGAAAGTAGGTCGAGGGGTTCAGACGGAGGCGCTCACCGGTCGGGGACGGACCGTGCGCTGTTCGATGTCCTTGGTCCGGGCGCAGGCCTTGACGACGCGTTGGACGTAGACGCCCGGGGTGGTCACGGCATCGGGTGCGACAGCACCGATCTCGACGATTTCCTCGGCCTCGGCGATCGTCACCTTGCCAGCAGCCGCGACGACGGGGTTGAAGTTCCGGGCGGTGTACCGGTAAGTGAGATTTCCGTCCGTGTCGGCCCGATGAGCACGGACCAGGGAGACGTCGGCGACGATGCCCCGCTCGAGAATATAGTTGCGGCCGTCGAATTCGGCATGCGGCTTACCCTCGGCAACCTCGGTGCCGACACCTGTGGCCGTGTAGAAGGCCGGGATCCCCGCTCCGCCGGCCCGCAGGCGTTCAGCGAGTGTTCCCTGAGGATTGAATTCGATGTCGAGGGCGCCGGAAAGATACTGCTGCGCGAACAGAGCGTTCTCGCCGACATAGGAGGCGATGACCTTGCGGACCTGTCCGTCTTCGAGCAGGATGCCCAGACCCTTGCCGTCGATACCCATGTTGTTGGACACCACGGTCAGATCCTTCACGCCCGAATCGCGTACGGCTTCGATGAGGTCGACAGGGACGCCACTGAGCCCGAAACCTCCGACGGCGAGGGTCATCCCGTCGAACAGGACACCGTCGAGGGCGGTTGCGGCGTCGGTGTACACGATGGACATGGTGGTTCCTCCTTCACGGCGCGACGGTACGGCCGTGGTTGTGATCGGTCAGGGGCGCCCGGCGCGGGATGAGCGACCCGAATCCCATTGCGGGCCTAGGCATGCTCCGCACAGGGCGGCGACGGCTTGGAGATACGAGATGGTCAACGGTCCGAACGGCTCGTCGGATCTGCGGACGACACCCATGGTGCCGATCGTCTCTCCGGCATGGCTGATCGGAACGAACAGATACGTTCCGGGAGCATCCGACGAGACGGCGGCGTTGGTGCCGGGGAAGGTGTGGGAACGCCGCCGAAGCAACTGCACCGGCTGCGCACGACGAACCGACTGAATGGAAGCATAGCGATCGTCGGCGAGCGCGAGTTCACGGGCCACCTGTTCCCATTCGGTTGTGAATCCGAAATGACCTACCAGTCGGAGTATTTCACCATCGGTCAGGTGCAGTCCGACCGCGTCGACGGTGCCTTCGGTGACAAGACTTTCCGCGATACGAGAAGCTGCTCCCGTAATATCCGTGGCGGTCGCCAGTTCGGTGCACTTCGCGGCGAGGCGCTGCATCATAGGTAATTCACCGTCGACCGTGTCGGATTCACGATCGGCAGCTTCGATCACGGGCTGAGCGAACATGTATCCGTGCCCGCGAACGGATTTGATGAACTTCGAGGACGCCGCTGTCTCGCCCAGCGCCTTGCGCAGTCGGGTGATGTAGATACGCAGCATATTGACGTCGGCGTCGGCCCATCCCCACACACGATGCAGGATCCGATTCCAGGGAACCGTTTGCCCCGCGCTTTCCATCAAGCACACCAGCAATCGGTACTCGGTCGAGGAAAGGTGGAGCGGTGTACGGTCGAGAGTGACTTCCTTCCGCCACAGGTCGACACGCAAGCCTTCCGCGGTCAGGTATCGCGCTCCCGATTCGGAGCCTTCGGCAGTGCGCCGCACCAAAGCGAGCAATCGCGCGCCGAGTTCGTCGTCGCGCAGGTCCGACCGCAGGACGCTGTCGGCACCGTTGACGAGCGCCGACACCGTCAGTTGTGGTGACAGTGCGCCGAGCACGGCGATCGGTCCCTTGTAGGAGTTCCGTAGTGCTCCGATGTCGTCGAGATGGGCAGTGTTGTCCGCGTCTCCGACGACAGCGACGAGTGCGGGCTTGTTGACAGTGATTGCCCACACGAGCTTGCTGCGGTCCGTTACGACGAGATGGGGCCATCCGAGTTTGTCGGCGAGTCGTTTCGTGGTGAGGACCGCCGGATGGTCGACATCCGGCCCGACGATCGCCAACCGCTGACGGGGGACCGGGAATACGGCCGGAGCCCCGGCTCGAGGCCGACGGGAAGTGGTCATGCCGTTTGCGCGGTTGCCGGAATACACGGACATGATCCTCCTCGATGGTGTGCTCTGCCTCGTGGGCCCTCGGAACAGGGGTTCGGGGTTCCGCTGGGTCGATGCGGAACCCCGAACCGGTGCCTCAACGCTCGGTGGGTACGGCTTCCGAGATGTCTTCGAGGGATCGGCCGGTGGTCTTGGGTCCGAAGATCCAGACGAGGACCGCCGTGATGGCGAACAGGACAGCTGAAAGCAACAGTACGGTCGAGCCGCCGAAGGTGTCGAGGATCGTCAATCCGAGGAAGGGCATGAGGAAGGCGAACAACCGGCCCGATCCGTAACACAGTCCGATGGCGGTCGAGCGCAGACGCGTCGGAAACACTTCGGAGGCATACATGTTCACGCCGCTCGAATGGACGTTGGAGGCGAAGCCCATGGCGAATCCTGCGGCCATGATGACGGCGTCACCGGATCCATACCCGAAGACCAGACCGGCGACGGCGGTGGCCAGTGCGGTGACCACCGTCAGCGTGCGGCGTTCGAGCTTTTCTGCCACGAGCGCCGCGGTCAGAGCGCCGAAGGGGTAACCGGCTGCAATCACGGCCGTGTACAACAGGGACTTGGTGATGTCGTATCCCTTGTCCACCAGCAGCACCGGCGCCAGGGAGCTGAAGCCGTAGTAGGCGAGCACGCCGATGGTCCACAGGGATCCGACGGCGATCATGGAGTTCCGGGTGTTGCCGCGGAACAGGTCCGAGATCTTGGCCTTGTGGTGTTCGTCGACCTCCGGGGGCAGGGCGGTGTAGTCGGGGGCGGGCAGGTCGGACCCGGTGCGGCGGCGCACGTCGTCTTCGATTTTGCGCAGTTCGGCGTCGGCGTCGGCGGTGCGGCCCACCGAGACCAGCCAGCGGGGGGATTCGGGCATGTTCCGCCGCATCCACAGCAGCACGATGATGCCGCTGGCACCGAGTACGAGCAGCCAGCGCCAGCCGTCCATGAGGAAGTGGGTCTTCGCCAGCGGGGCGCCGGCGAGGGCGACGAGCGGGTAGGCGACGAACGCGAGGGTGAACGCGTAGCCGATGTACCGGCCGCGGCGGTGGCGCGGGATGAACTCGCCGAGATAGGTGGGGATCAGAGCGGCTTCGGCGCCGGCACCGATACCGGCGATGAACCGGCAGGCGATGAGGAACCACACGTTGGGGGAGAACGCGGCGAGTAGCGAGAACGCCAGATAGATGCTGAGGTTGATCAGGAACATCTTCTTGCGACCGACGCGGTCGGCGACGCGGCCGAGGGTGATGGCGCCGACGAACATACCGAGGAAGACCGAGGCGATCAGGCCGGCCTTCTCGTAGGTGCTCAGTTCCCAGAGAGGCCCGAGGACCGCGGCGAGTACGCCGCCGAGGAATACCTCGAAGTATTCATAGAACGCGCCGATGCCGACCAGTGCGGTCAGTTTCCAGTGCCAGGAGCCGACGGGCAGTCGCTCCAGGCGCGCGGCGGTGGTGAGAGCGTCGATCCGACGGGGATCGGTGGCGGCCTGACCGCTCGAAGTGAAGGACATGGGAGGGGCCTTTCGATCAGGACGTTGCCGTCGACGCGGCGAACGCCGCCTCGAGCGCATGGGTGGGGTGATCGAGCATGGACTGCGCGCGGAAGGCGATGTGGCCGTCGGGCCGCACGAGAATCGCACCGTCGTCACGGATGCCGCGGATGTCGTGCCAGTGGTCGCCGACCGGGCGCACGGATGCACGTCGACCGACCGTGACGACATCGAGGGGAATGCCGCGCTGTTCGGCGAGCTTTTCGGCGGTCTCGACCCAGGTCTGCCCGTCGGTGTCGACGATGAGCACCAGTCGGCCGGGCTGGATCAGGTCGTGCGTGGAGATCTTGTTGTCGCCGTCGAGCAACCAGGCGTGCGGTAGGCGGTGACCGGGGCGGGTGGTGGGGACGTATTCGAGGCCGGCCGGGTCGCGTCCCGGGGCGTCGGTTCCGTCGGCGAGGACCGCGCCGTCTTCGTAGACAACTCCGAGATCCAGGTCGTGAGCCTGGAATTCGCGGCGCAGCGACGTGGTGGCCTCGGCGACGAGGCTACGGCGGATCTCACCGCGGCGGCCGTCGACGAACAGGTTCGTGAGCGCCTGGCGGTTCTTCTCCTGGTCGCCGGCGACGAGGCCGACGGCGGCGGGCAGGATGGCGTGGGCGCGGAAGGTCATCATCGCCCAGTCGATGTTCTGCTGCGCGACCGGCAGGCGCTCGGCCTCGTAGCTGTCGAGCAGGTCGATGCCGGCCCAGCCCCGCAGGATCGCGGCGAGCTTCCAGCACAGGTTGTGGGCGTCGCCGATGCCGGAGTTCAGACCGAGTCCAGAAGTCGGGGGATGCTTGTGGGCGGCGTCGCCGGCCAGGAGGATGCGTCCCTCGCGGTAGCGCTCGGCGTGCACGCCTTCGATGATCCAGTGATTGACGCTGAGCACGTTCAGGTCCAGTTCGGGGATGCCGAGCAGTTCCCGGATACGCGGGACAACCGTCGTGTTGTCGAACTTCTTGCCTTCCTCGACGGGCATCGAGAAGTGCACGGCCCATTCCTTCGAACGGGCACCCCAGGGGTGCGGGCCGCGAGGACCGAGGTTGCCGTTGGACCACAGTCCCTTGGCGTTGACGTTGGCGAACCAGGTCTGGAAGGTGCCGTCGTCGGGGACCCAGGGAGACAGGTCTGCTTCGAAGTAGACGGTCACCATATCGAGGACGTTCTTCTCGCCGATGGTCTGGATGCCGAGGGCCGGGCCCACGGTCTTGCCGCCGTCGGCTGCGATCATGAAGCGAGCGCGGACCTCGGTCTGCTCACCGGTGTCGCGGTCCGAGATCACCGCGGTCACACCGTCGTCGTCGGCGGCGAAGGATTCGAGCTGGGTGTGGAACAGCACGCGCCCGGGATTGCGCTGCTCGGCGTGGTCGCGCAGGACCGGTTCGAGTCGGATCTGGGGAAGATCGGTGCACACGACGGGGCTGTCCATCTCGTACCGATGGCGCAGCGATCCGCCGCCGAAGGCGTCGATCGAGAAGATCGTGCGACGGTCGAGGTGGCCGTCGCCGCCCAGGGAGGTCGCGAAACGCACCTTCGACATCTTGTCCACAGGGGAGCCCTCTGCGAACAGGCTGTCGGCGACGCCGTGGTGGCGGAAGATCTCCATCGTGCGCTGGCTGAGGAGATGTGCCTTGGGCAGGTGAGAGGTGGAGGGGTGCCGTTCGACGAGCAGGGAGTCCACTCCGAGGTCGGCCAGGATGATCGAAGCGGTCAGGCCGCATCCGCCTCCGCCGACGATGAGAACTTCGGTGTCGATGGTCTTCACAGAGAAACCTCTTTTCTGGGGCGTCTTGTATGGGGGCGGCGCTACGGCCGGAAGATCGGGTTGTGCTCCAAGTCACGGAGCAGGCAGGACCAAAGTCTGACACGAAAAACATTTCAAAAACATTTCAGTTTGAGGCCTGCGTTTGCGTGCACGACACCGCTCCTCATCGTCGGCTTGCCAGCCAAGTCACCGGCATATCCCCAGCTAGACGGCGAGTAGGCCTCGACCTGTGCCGCGCGAGCGCGGACGGAGAGCGGGTGCGCTGCATCCTTTCCAGGGCACATCGGCGTTTGAGAACCGTCCTCGTCCTCATCACTGTGGTCACCGTTACGGGGATTCCGCCGAGTCTTTCGTCCCTGCACGACGCAGGGGGGCTCGTCACGTCATCGCCAGAGGGAGCCAACGTGGTCCACTACCGCAGTGTCGGAACCATCTCGCGCCATCGCCATACCGTCCTGCGGGACGGCAGCGGCGCACTGTACTACGAGGAACTCATGGGAGAAGAAGGGTTCTCCTCCGATTCTTCGTTGCTCTATCACCGCTACATCCCCTCGGCGATCGTCGGCGCTCGCCGCTGGGAGTTGCCGGATCACGATTTGGTCCCCAACGAACCGCTGCTGCCCCGTCACCTGCGACTGCACGATCTTGTCGACGGTGATCCGGGTTCCACCGACGCGGTGCGCGGCCGTCGCCTGTTGCTCGGCAACGATGACGTGCGCCTGTACTACGTTGTCGCCGGATCGGATTCGCCGCTCTACC
Source organism: Rhodococcus sp. CX (assembly GCF_015865005.1). Classification (NCBI taxonomy): domain Bacteria; kingdom Bacillati; phylum Actinomycetota; class Actinomycetes; order Mycobacteriales; family Nocardiaceae; genus Rhodococcus; species Rhodococcus sp. CX. The sequence continues at coordinate 22,180 of NZ_JADZGH010000007.1, read as the reverse complement.
GCAATGCGATCGGCGACGAATGCGTCTACGTCGAGTCCGGCGAAGCGATCGTCGAAACCGTCTTCGGCGCCCTGGAAGTGCGCGCCGAGCAGTACATCGTCATCCCCCGGGCCACTACCCACCGGTGGCGGGTGGTGGGCTCGGAACCACTGCGTCTGTTCGCGGTCGAGTCCAACAGCCACGTCGGACCGCCCAAGCGGTACCTCTCGTCCACCGGCCAACTGCTCGAACACGCGCCCTACTGCGAGCGCGACCTGCAGGGCCCCAGCGAGCCGCTGCTCGTCGACGAGACAGACGTCGAGGTCTACATCAAGCACCGGGGAGCGTCGGGCATCACCGGCACGGTGCACGTCGTGCCGCACCACCCCTTCGACGTGGTGGGCTGGGACGGCTGCCTGTACCCGTTCGTCTTCGCGCTCGAGGACTTCATGCCGATCACCGGCAAGCTCCACCAGCCGCCGCCGGTGCACCAGGTCTTCGAAGGCCACAACTTCGTGATCTGCAACTTCCTGCCGCGCAAGGTCGACTACCACCCCCAGTCGGTCCCGGTGCCGTACTACCACTCGAACGTCGACTCCGACGAGGTCATGTTTTACGTGGGTGGCAACTACGAAGCGCGCAAGGGTTCCGGCATCGGCATCGGGTCGATCTCCCTGCACCCCGGTGGCCACGCCCACGGACCGCAGCCGGGCGCAATCGAGGCCAGCCTCGGGAAGGACTTCTTCGACGAGACCGGCATCATGGTCGACACCTTCCGGCCGTTGCTGCTCGGCGAGGCCGCACTCGCCTCCGACGACGCCCGCTACGCCTCGTCCTGGTCGGGAGGGCGGTGGATCGATGCCTGAATCAGTCTGCAGCCCTGAGGTTTTCGATGCTTTCTTCGACGACGCGGCCGTCTTCCCGCCCGGACGCGCCCCCCTGGGCCAGGCGGTGCCCGACCACATCGCCCGACGCGGCACCCCGCTCGGCCGTCTGGTCGGGCCGCTGCTGCTGCCGGTCGACGCACTCGACGCCGCAGCGAGCCTGGTCGACGCAACCGGCGAAGGCCCGCTCCGCGTCGGAGTGGTGGTGCCCGCCGGTGGCCTCGATGTGGCATTGGCCGCGGTCGAGAGAGTCGCGCCCGCGATCCGGGTCGGCGGCCTCGAACTGAAGACCGACGACCTCGATCCCCGACAGGTCGTCGCCGACGCCGCCGCTCTGACCGAGCGGTACAGCGTCCACGTCGAACTGGCCGTACCGCACATTCGCGCAGGCCTTCTCGACAGCTTCACCGGAACCGATGTGCGGCTGAAGGCGCGCACCGGCGGACTGGTGGCCGAAGCGTTCCCCTCCGTCGAGGACCTCGCGGAGGTGATCACGACTGCCGTCGCCGCGAAGCGATCCTTCAAACTGACCGCAGGCCTGCACCGCGCCGTGCGCTACCGGGACGACTCGACCGGCTTCGTGCACCACGGCTTCCTGAACATCGCCGTCGCCACCGGAGAAGCATTGGACGGAGCCGACACCGCAGCGGTCGCCACGACACTCGCCGAAACCGACGGAAGCGTTCTCGCGGAGCGCTTGCGGGCGATCGCCGCCCAGTGGAGGACGATGTTCGAATCGTTCGGCACCTGCAGCATCGCCGAACCGCTCGACACCCTCGACGAACTCGACCTGATCCCGAACATCGCTTCCGACCACGGAAACTGAGCCGATCCACCAGGAGAACCCATGACCACCCCCTCGCCCGACAGCTTCGTGGCGCGTTACGCCACCGAAGGTTTCGGCATCGCCCACCTGCCCTACGGGTCCTTCTCCACGCCCGGCACCGCCGCGCGCTTCGGCGTGCGCGTCGGCGATCACGTGGTCGCCCTCTCGGATCTCGTCGCGCAGGACTCCGACCTGTACCCGCTGGTCGACCAGTCGAACCTCGACGTCCTCCTGACGGCCGACCGTGCCACCTGGGATCGGTTGCGCGCGGACCTGCAGAGCGTGCTGTCCGCAGCCGCGGACGCCGACCGGATCGCTGCGGTTGCCCGCCCGCTTGCCGGGGTCGACCTGCACATGCCGTTCACCGTGGCCGATTACGTCGACTTCTACGGCAACGAGTTCCATGCGGCGAACGTCGGCCGTATCTTCCGTCCCGAACATCCCCCGCTGCTGCCGAACTGGAAGCATCTTCCGGTCGGCTACCACGGCCGCGCTGGAACCATCGTGGCCAGCGGCACCGACATCCGTCGCCCGCACGGACTGCGCCCCGAGACAGACGGGGTGCCCTCCTACGGCCCGTCCCGCCGGCTCGACATCGAGGCCGAGATGGGCTTCGTACTCGGATCTCCCGTGCCCGGTGGACGAGTTCCCCTGTCCGAGGCCGACAACCACGTCTTCGGTCTCACCCTGACCAACGACTGGTCGGCCCGCGACATCCAGAACTACGAGTACGTCCCGCTCGGCCCGAACCTCGGCAAGTCCTTCGCCACGACGATCTCTCCGTGGATCACACCGCTGGCGGCACTCGACGCGGTGCGGGTCGCCCCGCCGACCCGCGACACCCCGCTGGCCGAGTACCTCGACGACGCCGACGAGCGACCCTGGTCGTTCGACGTCACCTTCGAGGTTGTCCTCAACGGAGACGTCGTTGCCAAGCCTCCGTTCGCGTCGACCTACTGGACCGCGGCACAGATGCTCGCCCATATGACCGTCAACGGGGCAGGGCTGCGTGCCGGTGACTTCTTCGCCGGTGGCACCATCTCCGGTCCGGAGAAAGACCAGCGCGGCTCCTTCCTCGAACTGGTTTGGGGCGGTGCGGAACCGGTCACCCTGAGCGACGGATCCTCGTTCACCTTCCTGCGCGACGGGGACGAGGTCACCCTCCGGGCGAAAGCTACAGCTGCAGATGGATCGGCAATCCTGTTCGGCGAGTGCACGGGCCGTATCGTCGAGTTCCCGACCGACTGACTCGGTTCTCGTCCGGACCCGGCCGGTGCGGTACCGCACCGGCCGGAGAGCCGATCGTCGACGAACGCGTCCGAGGGCCTGAACCGGATACCGTCGCGGGGTATCGTCGCGAACATCGAGACCGATCCGGTGTCACAACCCCTGCGCGATCACCGCCGCGGTGACCCGGTCGTCGACGGAGGACACCGGGTCCTCACGCCCGACCCACGCGTCGCCGCCGAAGTAGGTGCGGAAGATTGCCTCGGACGTGCGGGTCGCGAGTGCCTGCGTCGTCAACGTCGGATTGGGCCCGCCCAGCGAATTCGCGAGCGCCGAATTGTCCGCGACGAAAAGTCTTTTCACCCAACGAGCTTCGCCGGTGGCGTCGAGCACCGAGTCGTTCCCGCTCGTCCCCATCCGCATGCTCGACTGGGCGTGCAGGATCAGCGGTGGCCAGTCGCAGCGGTGCACGGAGCGCGCGCCCGCGGCCCGCATCAGCTCGACGGCCTTGCGGGTGCAGTACTCCCGGTTCCGTCGCGTGCGTTCGGACCGCCGCCGGTGCCGCATCGTCACCTTCGGTGCGAGCCCGCCCTCGTCCGGAAGCAGCATCGTCGAGCGGGTGACCCGATTGCCGGGTTCGACGTCGTCGTCGGTGATCACCAGTGCCGCCAGGGTCCGGTTTGCGTCGTCGAGGGTGGCGAGCAGATCCCGGCCCACCAACCGGCCGAGAGTGTCGGCCCCGGCGTCGTCGACGACGCCGCCCGCCCGGCCGTAGCCGTGGATGCCGGAGTCGCTGAACGCCAGCGAATACGCCTGCAGCGCCGGCGGCATCCCGACCTGTTCGATACCGCCGTATCCGGGCAGGTCGACGCGCGCATTCGAGCCGGCGCCCCGGGTCTGGCCGGTGTCCTCGTCGAACACCCCGAACACCGCATCCATGTGATGGTCCGTCAGGCCGCGGCCCACCCAGTCGTTCGGGTTCGGCAGGTCCGACGCCAGCCACAAGCGCGGTGATTCGATCGCGCCCGCGGCGAGCACCACGACCTGTGCATGCTCCTCGTATTCCTCGCCATCGAGGGTGCGGAACCGCACCCCGCGCGCGGTCGTCTCTCCGTGTACGTCCTCGGTCAGTACCTGCGTGACCGTCGCGTCGGTCACCAGCGTCGCGGCCCGTCCGTGCGGCGCCCACGCCTCGGCGGTGAGCATCATCGGCACGTACGAGTTGTCCGTCGACCGTTTCGCCTTCAGGTTGCGGGGCGCACCCGCCGGCAGGTAGCAGCCCTGGTAGCAGTGGCCGCACATCGTGCAGCCCCGCGCCTCGGGGTGGCGCAACCGCTGCGGGTCGCGGGTGCGCCCGGCGGTCCCGCCCGGCTGCAGGATCGCGTTCTGCTGCGCGCGGTGCGAGGCCACGCTCGTGTCGTGCGTTGTCTGGTGCGGCAGGCCGAGCGCGGCCGCACCGCGCAGGAAGATCCGTTCCTTCGTGCCCATGGGGGCGGTCTGCACCGGCAGGGTTGCCTCGACCCATTCGTAGTAACGGCGCAATTCGTCGTATCCGAACGGGAACAGGTGGTCCGTGTCGTACATGTTCCGGTCCGCGCCGTCGTAGCCGACGAACACGCCCGGCACCGCGCGCGGCGAGTTGCCGAAGTAGTGCAGCGTGGTTCCGCCGACCCCCGCGACCTGCCACACGTACGAATTCTGCGGCAGGTCGCGCAGCCACGGGGTGCGCGACCGGTCGCCGGGACCCTGCCGGAAGAAGCCGGTGAGGGGATTGTTCGCGTCGTCCTCGAAATGCGTCCACTCGCTCTCGGGATCCGCGAAGCGCGGCCCGGCCTCGACGACGAGGACGTCCAGTCCGCGTGCCGCGAGTTCCTTCGCGACGACCGGCCCGCCACCGCCGGACCCGATCACGATCACGTCCCGCACGTCACTCCTCGATCCGGTCGACGCCGCGGTAGTAGCCCGCGAACTCGTCCCACCCGTCGGCGACACCGTCGTAGCGGGCCAGTTCCCAGCCGACGGGCCGGCCGGTGACGACCCGGCGGTCGGGGTCGAACGCGGAAACCTCCGAATACGCGGCGAACGCGGCGAGCGTGGGAATCGCGTTGACCACGTAGGTGAGCATCGTTCCGCCGAACTGCGGTTCGGTGTCGAGCAATTCGAAGACGCGGCCCTTCGCTGCGTGGTTCAGATTCGCGAACGGTGCCGCGAAGGGACCGACGAGCGACCCCGCGTCGACGGTGACCGCATACATGTTGACCAGCGCGGCGACGGCGGCCGCCCCGGGGAGGTTCCCGCCGGCCCGGCCCAGCAGCGGCACCGGCGACGCGTGGTCGAAGGTGTGCTCGAGCGAGGCCGCGGCGTCCTCGGTGGCGCCACCGACCCGATCGGTGGACACACCCTGGTGCCGCGAATAGGGGTCGTTGCCGGGGACGACGAACGCGAGGATGCCGCAGATCGTGTCGCGGACCGGCGGGGCAGCGGCGGCCGGGCGTGCGATCGCCTCGGCCGAGAACAGAGCGGTGATCCCCATCAGGGCCGCCGCGGTCCCGGCCATGCCGGCCAGGAACCGCCGCCGAGTCCACACCGGGTCGTCGTCTCCGCCCACCTGCGCTCCCGTCCTCGTCGATCGTCGATCGAGCTTAGGGGCTGGAGTCGCGAGTTCCGATCAGGCTGCGCAGAACCGTTGAGCGCGTCGCCCCCGGACGGCACTCTTGCTGAAGTCATATCGCCGCACAGGGGGATTGCCGTGTACGAGTGTTCGGAGTGTTGTCGCTGACCCAGCGACCGCCGACGTGCAGGTCCGACGACCGCGCGTTGCAGAGATCTTCCGGCTGTATCGCACCGCACTCGTTATCTGCGCTCCGTCGCATGCGTATCGACGATTGCTGCCCGCGGTAACGCCACCCGCCCGGCCCGAGTCCGTAGGGCCTTCTTTCAACGCAAGGAACAGCTTTCACGATGTCGCATTCCACGCTGCGCGCCCGACTCACCCGGTCGGTCGCCGTCGTCGCAGCACTGCTCACCGTCACGTCCGTCGCGGCCGCATGCTCGTCCGGTTCGGATGTCACCACCACCGAGGACGGCAAGACCGTGCTCCGGTACGAGGGGACGGCCGCACAGGTCACCTATCCCGAACTCGCCGAAGCGTTCGGGTTCTACGAGAAGGTGAAGCTCGACTGGATCGGGGACAACACCAGCGGTCCGCAGTCCATCCAGAACGCCGCGACCGGCCAGACCGATTTCGGTGGTGCGTTCAACGGCGCGGTCATCAAGCTCCAGGCCGCGAACTCACCGATCACGTCGGTGATCGGCTACTACGGTTCCGACAAGCAGTCGTTCAACGGCTACTACGTTCTCGAGGACAGCCCGATCCGCACTGCGCGGGACCTGATCGGCAAGAAGGTCGGGATGAACACCCTCGGTGCACATCACGAGTTCCTGGTGCGGGAATGGCTTGCGCAGCAAGGACTCACGCCGGACGAGATCAAGCAGGTCGAGCTGATCGTGGTGCCTCCGGTGAACACCGAGCAGGCACTGCGCGAAGGACAGATCGACGTCGGCACGCTCGGCAGCGTGTTCCGGGAGACCGCCGTCGAACGGGGCGGCATCCGGCCGCTGTTCACCGACGAATCGCTGTTCGGCGCCTTCACCTACGGAACGTACGTCTTCCGCGACGAGTTCATCGCCGAGAACCGTGATGCGGTAGCCGATTTCGTGCAGGGCACCGCGCGGGCGATCCGGTGGGCGCAGACCACCCCGCGCGACGAAGTGGTCGCCAAGTTCAAGGAGATCATCAACGCCCGCGGCCGCAACGAGAACACCGATCTCGTCGAGTACTGGAAGAGCCCCGGTGTCGCCGGCCCCGGCGGTGTCATCACCGATCAGGAGATCCAGACCTGGTTGGACTGGCTGACCCGCAACGGTGAGCTCGAGGACGGCAAGTTCACCACCTCGGACATCTACACCAACGAATTCAACCCCTACGCCAACGGCACCTACGACCCGAGCGCCGGGCCCAACGGTGAACCCGTCGAGGAGGCGGCGAAGTGAGCACCACCCCGAAGCTCCGCCTGGAGCATGTGACCAAGCAGTTCGCGGTGCGCGGCAGCAACGACACGTTCACCGCACTCGACGACGTCAGCATCGATCTCGCCGCCGGGGAATTCCTGGTCCTGGTCGGCCCCAGCGGTTGCGGCAAGTCCACCCTGCTCGATCTGCTCGGCGGTCTGAGCGAACCGACCTCGGGCCGGATCCTGCTGGACGGCCGCCCGATCTCCGGGCCCGGCCTGGACCGCGGCATCGTCTTCCAGCAGTACGCACTGCTCCCCTGGCGCACGGCACGGGCCAACATCGAGTTCGGCCTGGAAGCCAAGGGACTGCCGAAGAAGCAGCGCCGCGCACTCGCCGACGACTACCTCGACCTCGTCGGTCTGGCCGGCTTCGGCGACCGCTACCCGCACGAATTGTCCGGCGGCATGAAGCAGCGTGTCGCGATCGCCCGCAGCCTCGCGTTCGATCCCGAGGTTCTGCTCATGGACGAGCCGTTCGCCGCGCTCGACGCCCAGACCCGCGAATCCCTGCAGGACGAACTGCTGCGGATCTGGAAGGAAACCGGCAAGACCATCCTGTTCATCACCCACGGCATCGACGAGGCGATCTACCTGGGGCAGCGCGTCGCCGTGCTCACCTCCCGCCCCGGGCGGATCAAGACGATCGTCGACGTCGACATCGACCGGAACGTCGACGACGTGCGCTCCGGCGAGGCGTTCCGGCACTACCGGCACGAGATCTGGTCACTGCTGCACTCCGAGGTCGAGCGTGCCCGCGACCTCGAACTCGGCACCGCAACGGAAGAGGTGGAGCATGTCTAGTCCGACCGCAACCCTGACCCGGCCCGTCGACACCGAACCGGCCGTCGTCGAACAAACCGTCGTCGCAACGGATCCGACGAAATTACGACGCGCAGGCCGCCGGGCCGGTGCGCTGGCGTGGAAGGGGATCAAGCCGGCGGTCGCGATCGTCGTGTTCCTCGCGGTGTGGGAGACCGCGCCGCGGCTCGGTCTCGTCGACGAAGTGTTCCTGCCGCCGCTGTCGACCGTGCTCGGATCGCTGGCCGATCTGATCACGAGCGGACAGTTGGCAGACCATCTGGGCGCCAGCCTCTCCCGGGCTCTCATCGGGTTCTCGATCGCGTTGCTCGTCGCCGTTCCGCTCGGCGTCGCGATCGGCTGGTACCGGCCCGTCGCCGAGTTGCTCAATCCGATCCTCGAGCTGTTCCGCAACACCGCGGCTCTCGCGCTGCTGCCGGTGTTCGTGCTCGTCCTCGGTATCGGGGAGACCTCCAAGATCGCCCTGGTGATCTACGCGAGCACCTTCCCGATCCTGCTCAACACCATTTCCGGTGTGCGCACGGTGGATCCGCTGCTGGTCAAGTCCGCCCGGTCGCTGGGGCTGCCGTCCTACCGGCTGTTTCAGAAGGTGATCCTCCCGGCAGCGGTCCCCACGATCTTCACCGGTATCCGCATGGCCGCGGCGTCGTCGGTGCTCGTGCTCATCGCCGCCGAGATGGTCGGTGCGAAGGCAGGACTCGGCTATCTGATCACGGCCTCGCAGCTCAACTTCCAGATCCCCGCCATGTACGCCGGCATCATCGCGATCTCGCTCGTCGGGCTGACGTTCAACGGCATCCTCGTCACGATCGAACGTCGACTCTCCCGCTGGCGTCCCGAACACTGACCCACCCGAAGCACACAGGATCAGAAGAATGTCACAGTCACGCAAGCAGTTTCATCTCAACGCCTTCCTCATGGGTGTCGGCCACCACGAGGCGGCCTGGCGTCACCCCCGCACCGAAGCACACCGCGTCCTCGATGTGAAGCACTTCCAGGAACTCGCGCAGATCGCCGAACGCGGCAAGCTCGATTCGGTGTTCTTCGCCGACGGACTCGCGGTCGGCCCCCGCGTCGAGCACAACACGCAGGCGATCTTCGAACCGGTCACCCTGCTGTCCGCGATGGCCGTGGTGACCGAGCACGTCGGCCTCATCGCGACCGCGTCGACCGGCTACAACGAGCCGTTCAACCTGGCCCGCAAGTTCGCCTCGCTCGACCACATCAGCGGTGGCCGCGCCGGCTGGAACATCGTCACCTCCGGCGGCGCCGACGAGGCCCGCAACTTCGGCTACGACGACACCCCGGACCACGCCGGCCGCTACGACCGCGCGGCCGAGTTCGTCGACGTCGCGGTGTCGCTGTGGGACAGCTGGGAAGACGACGCGATCGAATTGGACGAGGAGTCCGGGCGGTTCGCCGATCCGGCCAAGGTGCACACCGTCGACCACGACGGCGCACGGTTCAAGGTGCGCGGCCCGCTGAACTCGCCGCGCAGCCCCCAGGGCCGCCCCGTGCTCGTCCAGGCCGGATCGTCCGAGAGCGGAAAGAATTTCGCGGCGCGCTACGCCGAGGCCGTGTTCACCGCGCAGCGCACCCTCGCCGAGGGACAGGCCTTCTACCGCGATCTGAAGGCCCGCGTCGTCAAGGCCGGACGCGACCCGCAGTCGCTGAAGGTGCTGCCGGGCATCGTGCCGTTCATCGGGGAGACCGAGGAGGAGGCCAAGGCGCTCGAGCAGGAGTTCACCGACCTGATCTCGCCGGCCTACTCGCTGCGGCAGCTCTCGAACATGCTCGGCGTCGATCTGACCGAGCACGCCCTCGACGCAGCACTGCCGCCGCTGCCCCCGATCGAGCAGATCCAGGGCAACAAGAGCCGCTACCAGCTCGTCAAGGACCTCGCCGAGAACGAGGGCCTGACGGTGCGTCAGCTCATCGGCAAGCTCGGCGGCGGTCGCGGGCACCGCACCTTCGCGGGCACCCCCGAGCAGATCGCCGACGAACTGCAGCTGTGGTTCGAGCAGGAAGCCGCCGACGGCTTCAACGTCATGCCGCCCTACCTGCCGGGCGGGCTCGAGGACTTCACCGCCGAGGTGGTGCCGATCCTGCAGGAGCGCGGTCTGTTCCGCACCGAGTACACCGCCACCACCCTGCGCGGGCACTACGGGCTGGACCGGCCGGTGAGCCGCTACGCCGCGGTCGCCGAGTCGGACGCCGCCACTGCATGAGACCGGCCTTCGACCTGAAACCTCTCGTCACCACGGTCTTTCTGCCCTCCGCGATCTTCGGGATCGGGCAGGGCGCCGGGGCCCCGGTGCTCGCGCTGCTCGCGCGGGAACTCGGGGCCCCGTTGCCGGTGGCCGGGCTGATCGTCGCGCTCGTGGCGTTCGGCGCGGTCCTCGGTGACCTGCCCGCCGGGAGCATCGTCGCGCGCCTGGGGGAGAGGCGCGCGATCATCGGCGGCAGCGTGCTCGGCGCCCTCGGCATCGGGGTCTCGATCGCCGCCTGGACTCCGGTGGTGCTCGCCGTCGGTGCCTTGCTGACCGGATTCGCGAACGCGGTGTGGGGGCTGGCGCGGCAGAGCTATCTCGCCGAGGCGGTGCCTATCGAAGCCCGGGCGCGGGCCATGGCGATGTTCGCCACGATGTGGCGGCTCGGCAATTTCCTCGGGCCGTTCATCGGCGCCGGTGCGATCCACCTCATGGGGGTGCGCGGTGGCCTCGTCGTCCAGGTGACCGGTGTCGTGCTCGCGGGCATCCTCATGGCACGGGCACCGGAGACCCCGCGTTCGTCGTCGTCGACCGGCCCGGTCGCTGCCGTGGGGCTGGGAACGATCCTGAGCCGGCACCGGGTGCTGCTGTGCACCCTCGGAACCGGATCGCTGCTCATGGGCGCGGCGCGCGCGTCCCGGGAAGCGGTACTTCCGCTGTGGGCCACCCACATCGGGCTCGACGCGGTGACCGTGTCGATCGTGTTCGGTATCGGCGGCGCCGTCGACCTGCTGTTCTCGTATCCGGCCGGGATCCTGATGGACCGGTACGGTCGCCGGGTCGTCGCGGTGCCGTCGCTGGTGATCATCGCTGTCGCGTTCCTGATGTTGCCGTTCGCCGACGACGTCGTCTCGCTCACCGTCGTCGCGGTGGTCCTCGGTATCGGGAACGGGCTCGGCAACGGCGTGATCATGACCCTCGGGGCGGACACCGCCCCACCGGATACCCGGGCCGAGTTCCTCGCCGCGTGGCGCCTCACGCACGACAGCGGCATGTTCGTCGGCCCGTTCCTGGTGGGGGCGGTCGCGGCCGTGTCGCTCGCGGCGGGTGCCGTCACGATCGGCGGTCTCGCGGTGGCCGGTGCGGCCTGCATGTTCCGCTACGTTCCGCGATACTCACCGTGGCCACGCCGGACGCTCCAGCCGGTACCGTCGGCCGCGACGACCGAACCGGCCCCGGACCCGGGGGCGGATCTCGTCGATACGGTCACCAACCGATCGAGATAGGACATCAATGCGATTCGGACTCTTCGTTCCCCAGGGCTGGCGGCTCGACCTTGTGGGCATCGATCCCGCCGACCAGTGGCGGGTGATGCGCGACCTCGCCGTCCGCGCCGACAACGGCCCGTGGGAATCGATCTGGGTGTACGACCACTTCCACACCGTGCCCGCCGCCACGGACGAGGCGACCCACGAGGCGTGGTCGCTCGTCTCCGCGTTCGCGGCCGTCACCGAGCGGGTACGCATCGGCCAGATGTGCACCGCGATGAGCTATCGCAATCCCGCCTACCTGGCGAAGGTCGCCGCGACCGCCGACATCGTCTCCGGCGGGCGCATCGAGATGGGTATCGGTGGCGGCTGGTACGAACACGAGTGGCGCGCCTACGGATACGGATTCCCTTCCGCCGGTGAGCGACTTGCCCGCCTCGACGAGGGGTGCAGATCTTCCGGCAGGCGTGGACCACGGGGTCGGCGACCCTGCAGGGCAAGCACTACCAGGTCGACGGTGCGATCGTCCGTCCGCTTCCGTTGCAGGAGGGCGGTATTCCGCTGTGGATCGCCGGCGGTGGCGAGAAGGTCACGCTGAAGATCGCCGCGAAGTACGCGCAGTACACCAACTTCGACGGCACCCCCGAGGGATTCGCGCACAAGTCGAACGTGCTGCGCGAGCACTGCGCGGCCGTCGGCACCGACTTCGACGCGATCGTTCGCTCCGCGAACTACAACGTCGCCATCGGCCGCACCGAAGCGGAGGTGCAGGACCGCCTCGAGAACCTCCGCGCCCGGCTCGAACCGCTGGTCGGAGCCGCCGCCGCCGACGCCTCCCTCAACGCGTTCCGCGGGATGCCCGCCGTCGGCACCCCGGAGCAGATCGTCGAGAACCTCACGGCCCTGAAGAAGCAGGGCCTCGGCTACGCGATCTTCTACTTCCCGGAAGCGGCCTACGACACGTCGGGGATCGAACTGCTCGAGAACGAGGTGCTGCCGCACCTGGCTTGACGGCATCCGCCTGCCGGCAGCGTCAGATCGGCCAGCCGTCCGCGGGTACACGTGGATCGTCGGACAGCAGACCGGCGATCCACGTGTCGCGCGGGACCCCGCGATGCAGGGTGCCGCGGCGCAGCGTCCCCTCGAACCGGAAGCCGACGTGCCGCGCGACCGCCGCCGAGGCCAGATTGCCGGCGAATGCCCGCCACTCGATCCGAGTGGTCGCGAGCCCGTCCGGGTCGAACGCGAAATCGCACGCCAGATTCACTGCGGCGGTGGCCAAACCGCGACCGCGAGCATCCGGCGCGATCCAGTAGCCGATCTCCGGGGCGGTGCGTTCGTGATGCAGGAACCCGACGACGCCGAGCAACGCACCGTCCGGAGAGGTGCGGATCGCCCAGTTCGGGGCGCTCGCGGCCCAGCCCCGCGGCACGATGTCGCCGACGAAACGCACCGCGTCGGCGCGGGTGTACGGATCGGGCACCGTCGTCCAGTCCGCGATCTCCCGGTCCTGGCACGCTGAGGTGATCGTGTCGACGTCGTGTGGGACGGGGACGGTCAGATGAACCCGTCCGTCCGACAGCGACGTCACCTGCATGTCAGCGCAATTCGCCGGGGAGATCGTCGCGATCGAGCACCAGCCGGTGGTCCTCGGTCAAGCTGACCTTCTCGGACAGATCGACCTTGCTCTTCAGCAGCTTCCATTCGGCGTCGTCGATCGCGTCGGTCGCCTCGCGCAGCACCTTTGCGTCCCGGGTTCCCCACGCGATCGGCATCGGGCTGACCATCTGCCACGACCCGGTCGTGTTGCGGGTCGTGCGATCGGACAGCACCGCCACACACGGCACCTGTTCGCCGACGCGCTTCTGATGCCCCGGGACCGCCTGCACGTTGCGGGTGACCAGCGCGAATCGGCGGTCGGCGGTGCCGGGCTTGGCGATGTCGACCAGCGCCAGCAACGTCAGACCACGCGGCCGGATCTCGGAGACCACGGCGGGCACCAGCGGGCTCTCGTGGTACAGGTCCTGCACCGATCCGACCTTCCGCGGCGCCCACAACGCCACCCACGCCGACGTGACGGCCGCGACGACCAGCACCGCACCGACGATGTAGGCCCAGGGCTTGCCGAGCGTGAACAGCCACGCCGCTCCGGCCGCGCACAACAGCGCGACGACGATGCCGGAGATCCGCAGGCTGCGCACTTCCGCGAGGGTCTGGTTCACGGACTTGGCGTGGGGAAGGTCGACGGGGAATTCGAATCGGCGCACGTCGTCCAGCATATGGGAACCGTTCCGGCGGTCCGATCGCGATGGGCTCGAGCAGAATGCGCAGAACGGCGCTATCGCGCTCAACGGTGACTCCGCACGGGGCGCGGTCACACACTCTGATGTAGCAGAGATCACACCGCTTCGGCGGCAGCAGAGATCACACCCCGGACGGCTTTCGGTGCCGGATTCCCACACCGACCCCAGGTCGCGGCAGCGGCCGTGGCCGACGTGTGCCCGGTCCGGCCCGACCCAGTCAGAAAGTGGGCACCGCAATGCTCGTCATCCTCGGCTTCCTGATGGTCGCCACGTTCATGTATCTGATCATGTCGAAACGTGCCACCCCGGTCGTCGGCCTGATCCTGGTCCCCGTCGCGTTCGGACTGATCGCCGGGGCCGGCACCGGCATCGGCGACATGATCGTCGACGGCGTCGAAAGTCTCGCCCCCACTGCGGCACTGTTGTTCTTCGCGATCATCTTCTTCGGGATCATGATCGACGTCGGCCTGTTCGACCCGCTGGTGCGGCTCATCCTGCGGCTCGTGCGCGACGACCCGGCCCGGCTCGTGGTGGGTACCGCGGTGCTGGCGATGGTGGTGTCCCTCGACGGTGACGGGTCCACGACGTTCATCATCACCACGTCCGCGCTGTTGCCGCTCTACCTGAAACTGAAGGTCAGCCCGGTCGTCCTCACCGTCGTCGCGGGTCTGGCGAACGCCACGATGAACATCATCCCGTGGGGTGGGCCGACGGTGCGTGCGGCCAGCGCGCTCGGGCTGTCGCCGTCCGAGGTGTTCGTCCCGATGATCCCGTCGCTCGTCGTCGGACTCCTGATCGTCCTCGGCTTCGCCGTGCACCTGGGCATCCTCGAACGTCGCCGCATCGGGCGGCTCGTGTGGAAGCCCGAGATGATGCCGCTCGGCGCCGGTCCCTCGGGAGTGGGTACGACGACCGGTGACTCGGACACGACCGACGCGGAGGTCGGGCAGTTCGCCGCGGGTCTCGACCCCGACCGCCCGACCCTGCGCCCGCGACTGCTGCCCTTCAACGCGCTCCTCACGGTGGCGCTGCTCGTCATCCTCGTCCTCGACATCCTGCCGATCCCCGTGCTGTTCATGATCGCCGCGGGACTCGCACTGGCCGTGAACTTCCCGCGGGTCGTCGACCAGTCCGCGGCGATCGCACGGCACTCGTCGAGCATCGTGTCGGTCGTCGCGATGGTGTTCGCCGCGGCGGTCCTGACCGGCGTGTTCCAGGGCACCGGGATGGTCGAGTCCATGGCACTGTGGCTGACCGGGGTGGTCCCCGATTCGCTCGGCCCGTTCCTCGCGGTCATCACGGGCGTACTCAGCATCCCGTTCACGTTCTTCATGACCAACGACGCCTTCTACTTCGGGGTGCTGCCCGTCCTGGCGGAGACGGCGGCGCAGTACGGCATCGAACCGGTCGAGATGGCACGTGCGTCGATCACCGGACAGCCGGTGCACATGCAGAGCCCGCTGGTCCCGGCGATCCTGCTGCTGGTGACCCTCGCCGGGGTGCCACTGGCCGACCACCACCGCAAGGTGCTGTGGCGCGCCGGGGTGGTGTCGATCGCGATGCTGGTGGTCGGCGTGCTCCTCGGGCAGATTCCGCTCGGCTGAGATCCGCCCGGGCCACACTGGGCAGGTGGGACGAACAGGGACGACGCGGTGAAACTTCGCACCCAGGTACTGCTGTTCCAGTCCGCGGTGGTGGCGGTGGCGCTCGGCATCGGATTCACGGTGTTCGCCACCACTACCGAGGACCGCGTCACCGACGAACACGGTCAGCGGGCGCTCGCGATCGCCCGGGCCGTGTCCGCGGACGTGACCGTCCGCGACGAGGTCGCACGCTACGCGGCCGCCGACGACGGGGTGGTCTCGCCGGACAACCCCGCACTCGAGTCCGGTGCGGTGCAGGAGGCCGCCGAGGCCGTCCGCACCGCCACCGGGGCGTTGTTCGTCGTGGTCACCGACGATCAGGGGCTCCGGCTCGCCCATCCCGATCCGGAACAGCTCGGGCGCAGGGTGAGCACGGATCCGGCCGAGGCCCTCGCCGGACGCGAGGTCGTGACCAGCGAGCGGGGCACGCTCGGTGATTCGGTGCGGGCCAAGGTTCCGGTGACGGACCCGTCCTCGGGCAGGGTCGTGGGGGAGGTGAGCGTGGGCATCTCCACCGACAGGGTGCGCGCCGATCTGCGCAGCGACCTCGCCGACGCCGTCCTGATCGCACTCGCAGCGCTCGTGTGCGGTGCCGTCGGGTCGCTGCTGCTCGCCAACCGCTGGAAGCGGCTCACCTTGGGGCTCGAACCCGAGCAGCTCACCGAACTGGTCCGGGAGCAGGAGGTCGTGCTGCACGGGATCTCCGAGGGGGTCGTCGGTACCGACGCCCGCGGCATCGTTACCGTCGTCAACGCCGAGGCGCGTCGCCTGCTCGATCTCGACGACGGGATCGGCCGCAGCGTCGACACGCTCGGGATGACCCCGCGCCTGCTCGACGTGCTGCGCAGCGCGGACGGCACGCCGGTCGCCGCCACCACGGGCGATCGGGTCGTCGTCGCCGTCTCGCGACGGGTCGTGCGCGACGGCCGCGACCTCGGCACGGTGATGTCGGTGCGCGACCGCACCGACATCGAGACGCTCACGCGCGAACTCGGCGCCGTCAAGTCGATGAGCACCGCGCTGCGGGCCCAGCGGCACGAATTCGCCAACCGGCTGCACCTGATCGACGGCCTGCTCCGTCAGGGGCGGGCGGAGCAGGCCGTCGAGTACATCGAGCAGGTCCTCGGCTCGGGTCCGCTCGGTGAGCTCGAGGGCGCCGACGCGCTCGCCGACCCGTATCTGCACGCCTTCCTCGCCGCGAAAGCGGCGCACGCGCGTGAGCAGGGCGTGACCCTCGTGCTCGGTGAGAACACGTGGGTGCACGCCATCGTGAAGGTGCCCGTCGACGTCACCACCGTGCTCGGCAACCTGCTCGACAACGCGATCGAGGCGGCCCGCGTGAGCGGGCGCAGTCCCGCCGAAGTCGAGGTCGAGCTGGTGGAGGACGGCGCCGACCTGCACGTGAGTGTCGCGGACACGGGTGACGGCGTCGACGCCGAGCTGCCCGACGTCTTCGCCGAGGGCGCGACGACCCGCGTCGACTCGTCCGTGCCGGGCGGCCGGGGGATGGGGCTGGCGCTGGCACGACGCGTGGCGCGGATGCACGGCGGCGACGTCGTGCTCGCGGACCGCGGCGGTCGGCGCACCCCGGACAATCCGACCGGGGGCGCGGTGTTCCTGGCGACGCTGACCGGGGTGCTCGACGAGGGAGATGCGGGATGGGCGGAACGGATCTGAGGGTGCTCGTCGTCGACGACGACTTCCGGGTCGCCGATCTCCACGCGTCGGTCGTCTCGGGTGTGCCGGGGTTCGAGGTCGCGGCGGTCGCGGGGAGCGTCGCGGCGGCCCGGGACGCGGTCCGGGCCGGTCCCGTCGACCTCGCGCTCGTGGACGTGTACCTGCCGGACGGGTCCGGGGTCGACCTGATCCGGAGTCTCGAGTGCGACAGTTTCGTGCTCGGTGCCGCCGGTGAGGGTGCCACGGTGCGTGCGGCGCTCGCCGCGGGTGCGCTGGTGTATCTGGTCAAGCCGTTCGCGAGCACCGAACTGGCCCGGCGTCTGGCGGCCTACGCGCAGTACCGCCGGGTCGTCGCGGGGGAGGAGCTCACCCAGGCCGAGATCGACACGGCGCTGGCGGCGTTGCGGCCGGTGTTGCCGGCCGCCCGCGAAGCGCCCCCACGTTCGGTCACCAAAGACCTTGTGCTGCAAGCACTTCGGGAATCGGGAGAGCCGTTGTCCGCCGGGGAGGTCGCGGTGACCATCGGGGTGTCACGCGCGACCGCCCAGCGTTATCTCGCGGCCCTCGTTGCCAAGGGTCACCTGCGGATGCAGTTGCGGTACGGCACCACCGGCCGTCCCGAGCAGGAATACCGTCCTGTGTGACCGGGATTCGCGTCAGCCGATCTGGGGCCCGAGCAGGTCGTCGGCGTCGGTGATGCGGTACGCGTAGCCCTGTTCGGCGAGGAACCGCTGCCGGTGGGCGGCGTACTCGGCGTCGAGGGTGTCGCGGGAGACCACCGAGTAGAAGTGCGCCTGGCCGCCGTCCTGCTTGGGCCGCAGCAGCCGGCCGAGGCGCTGCGCCTCCTCCTGGCGGGACCCGAACGTGCCGGACACCTGCACCGCCACCGACGCCTCCGGCAGATCGATGGAGAAGTTGGCGACCTTCGAAACCACCAGAACCTTCAGCTCCCCGTTGCGGAACCGGTCGAACAGCGCCTCGCGTTCCTTCGTGCGCGTCGAGCCCTTGATAACCGGGGCATCGAGCGCTTCCCCGAGCTCGTCGAGCTGATCGATGTAGGCGCCGATGATCAGCGTGGGGGCGTCGCCGTGCTTCGCGAGGATCGACTCGACCACCGGAATCTTGGTGCGCGCGGTCGAGCACAGCTTGTACCGTTCCTCCGGCTCGGCGACCGCGTACGCCATCCGTTCGGCGTCGGTGAGCGTGACCCGCACCTCGATGCAGTCGGCCGGGGCTATCCAGCCCTGCGCCTCGATGTCCTTCCACGGCGCGTCGTACCGCTTCGGGCCGATCAGCGAGAACACGTCGCCTTCCCGGCCGTCCTCACGGACGAGGGTCGCGGTGAGACCGAGCCGGCGCCGCGACTGCAGATCGGCGGTCATGCGGAACACCGGTGCCGGCAGCAGGTGCACCTCGTCGTAGATCATCAGACCCCAGTCGCGGGAGTCGAACAGCTCGAGGTTGCGGTACTCGCCCTTCGATTTGCGGGTGATCACCTGGTAGGTCGCGATGGTGACCGGCCGGATCTCCTTCTTCTCGCCCGAGTACTCGCCGATCTCGTCCTCGGTCAGCGAGGTGCGGGCGATCAGCTCGCGCTTCCACTGGCGGCCGGCGACAGTGTTGGTCACCAGGATCAGCGTGGTCGCGCCGGCCTTCGCCATCGCGGCGGCACCGACCATCGTCTTGCCCGCGCCGCACGGCAGCACCACCACGCCCGAGCCGCCCGCCCAGAAGGACTCGGCGGCCATCTCCTGGTAGTCGCGCAGGTGCCAGGGGTCGGACTCGAAGTCGAGGGTGATCGGGTGCGCCTCGCCGTCGACGTAGCCGGCGAGGTCCTCCGCCGGCCAGCCGATCTTCAGCAGCATCTGCTTGAGCCGGCCGCGCTCGCTCGGATGCACCACCACCGTGTCGTCGTCGATGCGTGCGCCGAGCATCGGGGCGATCTTCTTGTTGCGCAGCACCTCCTCGAGCACCGCGCGGTCCAGGCTCACCAGCGTCAGCCCGTGGGCGGGGTTCTTCGTCAGCTGCAGGCGCCCGTAGCGTGCCATCGTGTCGACGACGTCGACCAGCAGCGGCTGCGGCACCGCGAACCGCGAATACGTGACGAGTGCGTCGACGACCTGCTCGGCGTCGTGCCCGGCAGCGCGGGCGTTCCACAGCGCCAGCGGCGTCACCCGGTAGGTGTGGACGTGTTCGGGGGCGCGTTCGAGTTCGGCGAAGGGCGCGATCGCCTGACGTGCTGCGTCGGCAAGCTCGTGATCGACCTCGAGGAGCAAGGTCTTGTCGGACTGGACGATCAACGGTCCGTCGGGCACGGACGCCTCCTAGCGCGGGAACAGCGGAACTCTCCCATTCTCCAGACACCGGAGGCGGCGCGCTACCCGCGCGCCGCCTCCGGCTCGGTCCCCCTGCGATCCCCCTGCAATCCCCCTACGGTCTCGTCAGTTCGTGAGCGAGCGGCGCATCTCCATCACGCACACCAGCGCTTCGGAAATTCCGGACCGATAGCCCGCATCTTTTTCCGACACCGGGGGCCGGGAATCCAATTCGTTTTCGAGTCTGTCCTGAATTTTGTCCAGGGCCGACAGTGCTCTTTTCACGTGTGTTTCCTGTTTTTCGTCGTTCACCGATTCGATGGATTTTTCCGGATCACACCGTCACGGTGCATTCGGCGGCCTGCTGGTCGAGGACGAACAGGCGGGCGCGAGCCAGGGCGGCCCGGCGGCTGTGGAGGAACGCGGACTGCGGGCCGCCGGCCGTCTGATCGGACATGGTTGTGAACTGCTCGTACAGGCTGTCGAGGAGTTCCTGAGCTGAGATGGTCACGGCGTCTCCCGGCGGTTCAGTTCGACTTGCGCCTCGTCACGAATTCGCCCTCGTTCGCCTGCTTGCGACGCTTTTCCGCGCGACGCTCCTTGATGGACAGCGCCGGTTTCTTGAGTTCCTTACCCTTGTCGGCCATTTTTCTCCTCTCGAAAAAGGGGTTGAACAACCCGACAGGACCCGACCATAGCCCATTTGCAGAAAAAAGCCAGTCGCCGTGAAATTCGAGTGCGATGAAAATCGGCTTCGGAGGGCGGTGTTCCGGGAATCGCGGACGTCGACGCCCTGTTCGGACGGGGTGGCCCGTTCGATCCGCTCACCGGGCGTTTGTCCGGTTCGTCACGTCCCGGGATCTATGCTGTGCCCGTGGAAGCCGAGGACAATCCGGAATTCGCTGCCGATGTGATCGTGGTCGGCAGCGGATTCGGCGGTTCGGTCACCGCTCTGCGGCTGGCGGAGCAGGGACGTCGTGTGCTGGTGATCGAGCAGGGCAGGCGGCATTCGCGGGCGGACTTCGCGGCCGCGCGCCGTGACCCGCGCCGATACCTGTGGCTGCCCGAACTCGGGCTGCGCGGGTTCTTCTGGCAGCGGGTGTTCGCGCACGTCGGCATCATCGGAGGCGCCGGCGTCGGCGGCGGCAGCATCGTCTGGGCCGGTGTGCTCCTCGAACCGGAGCAGGCGTTCTTCAACGATCCGTCCTGGCCGACTTCCGAAAAGGGCTGGCGCGCAGAGCTGTCCGATCACTACGCGACCGCCGCTCGGATGCTGGGGCGCACCCGTGCGCCGTTCAGCGGCCCGATGGACGAGCATCTGCGGGTCGTCGCGGGAAAGCTCGGTGCCGAGGACACCTACGGGCCCACCCCGATGGCCATCTGGTTCGGCGAGGAAGGCGTCACGGTGCCCGATCCGTTCTTCGGCGGCGACGGGCCCGACCGCACCGGCTGCCGGCTGTGCGGTGGGTGCCTGATCGGATGCCCGTACGGCAGCAAGAACACCCTGGACCTGAACTATCTGTGGCTCGCCGAGCGGCGCGGCGTCGAAATCCGTCCCGAGCAGCAGGTCACGTCGGTGACCGCGCTCGACGAGGGGTACGAGGTGCACCTGGCGAGCGGTGAACGACTGCGCGCACCCGAGGTGGTGCTCGCCGCCGGAGTGCTCGGCACCGTGGAACTGCTGTTCCGCTCCCGCGAGAACGGTGGCCTCCCGAACGTCTCCGCGCGGCTCGGTGAGCGTGTGCGCACCAACTCGGAGGCGATCACCGCGGTCCTCGCCGACGACGTCGATGCCGATCTCACTCGCGGACCGACCATTTCGAGCGAGTTCTACCCCGACGAACGCACTCACGTGACGCAGAACCGATACGTCGGCGGCTGGCACATGCGGTTCCAGGTCGGGCCGCTCGTCGACGGCGCCGATCCACGCCGCCGCCGACGGGACGCCGCAGCGATCCTGCTGCGCCATCCCCTGCGGCAGCTGCGAACCATGTTCGCGCGCAACTTCATCGAACGACTCAGTGTGTTCACGGTGATGCAGGACGTGGAGAGCGAGATCCGGCTCGACTACGCTCGGTCGCCGATCCGGCCGTGGCGGAAGGTGCTTCGCTCCCGCGGTGTCGAGGGCCGGCAGGCACCGAGTTACCTGCCGCAGGCCAATGCCGTTGCGCGCGCATTCGCCGACTCGATCGGCGGTCGTCCCCTGAACCTCCTGCTCGAAAGCATCGGCGGCAAATCCATCACCGCGCACATCCTCGGCGGCGCGGCGATCGGCGCCGACGCGTCGCAGGGGGTCGTCGACACCGATCACGAGGTGTTCGGGCATCCGGGCCTGTACGTAGTGGACGGCTCGGCGATCCCCGCGAACGTCGGGGTGAACCCGAGCCTGACGATCGCCGCGATGGCCGAACGGTTCGCCGAGCGGTACGCGGTCCGCAAGAAGATCGAGGAGACGGCGTGAACACAGGGGAGACCGACGCAATCCGGAGTCTGCCCGGGTCGATTCGCGGACTGCGCGAACGGTTCCGGTCGCTGCCGTCGGACGTGACGATGGCGCCGGGAACCTACCGCGCCGTCTTCGTCGGACCGGCCCTGCTGCGCTTCGTGGCACCGCGCGCGATCGCTCTCGGCGGCATGCCGCGCTGGTACGGCAAGCGCGTCGCCGCCGACGGCACCGCGGCCAATCTGCTCGTCACCGACGACGGGACGCTCCGTGAGGACCTGCCCATCCGGGTTGCGACCGAGCCGTCCTGGCTCGACGGCCGGCCCGCGGTGGTGGTCTCCTACGGCTCCGACGGCCCGATTCCGTGGCGGTGGGTGCGCGACGAATTCCGTGCCCTCGACGAGCGGACGATGCTCGGGCTGACGTTCGCCGTGGCACCGTGGTCCCGGGTGGCGGCGTCGCCGTTCGTGCTCGTCCGGGACGACTCCCGGTCCTGAGTCCACGATCCCTGCC
>NZ_JADZGH010000033.1:16826-27255 GCF_015865005.1 Rhodococcus sp. CX | reverse complement strand
CGCTCGTCCACGACCGGGTCATGTCGACGTTGCTGTCCGCGGGCCGCCAGGAGACGGACGAGCGAGTGGTCGGGCAGGCCCGGCGCGCGATCGCCGAACTCGACGATCTCCGCGTGAACTCCGGCGACGACCCGGGATCCGATGTCGGCGGCGTGGTGGCTCGGCTTCGTTCGGTCGCAACCGAAGTCGACGAGAACATCGGGTTCGTGGTGAACATCGCTCCCGGCGCCGCGGGCACGCTGTACCCGCGCGACGTGGGCGCGGCCGTCGCGGCCGCGCTCGCCGAGGCGCTCCGCAACAGCGTCCGCCACGCGGGCGCGGCGGCGAAGCGTGCGGTCACCGTCGACGCCGCTGCCGGAGCCCTCACCGTGACCGCGGCAGACGACGGTATCGGGTTCGATCCGGCCCGGGTCGGTGGCCGCCGACTCGGCATCGCCGTATCCATCGGTGCGCGCATGCGGGCGCTCGACGGCGGCGACGCGACGGTCGAGTCGGCGCCCCGGCAGGGCACGATCGTCACAATCACCTGGCAGGAGCCGAGATGACCGGACCCGTCCCCGATATCCGTGATCTGCTCGGGATGCGTACCCCGGCCGCCTGGGCGCTGGTCGCCCTGTATGCCGTCACCTGCGTCCTCCTCGCCGTCGACGCTGCGCCCGACGCCGGGGCGATCTGGCCGCTGATACCTGCGGCGGGGGTGTGCATCGCCGCCGCGGTTGCGCTCGTGGCGGTCCCGGGCGACCCGATGCCGCTCGGGCCGTCGATCGCGCTGGCCTCGAGCGGCGTGGTGTCCTGCGGGTTCGTGCTGCTGGCCGGCCCGCTGCCGATGCCCGATCTCTCGCCGCTGTGGACGGTCGGTCTGTCGAAGATCATCTTCTCGTTCATGTGCGTGCGGGGGCGTGTCGCGCTCGCCTGGCTTGGCTATGTGCTGATGTTCGCGACCGCCATCGTCGGTGCCGGGGAGGCCGGGGAAGTCGGATTCGTCGTCGTGGCGATCAACGCTGCCCCCGTACTCATGGGCACCGTTTTCGCATACATGATCCGACCGGTCGTCCGATCGATCTACGAGTTGCGGGAGCAGTCCACTCAGCGGATCGCGGCGGAGGCCGCGGCGTCGGCGATGATCGAGGAACGCGACGCGCAACTCGACAGGCTCGACGAGCTCGCTCGCCCGCTTCTCGAGCGCATCGCGTCCGGATCGGAACTCGATGATGCCGAACGCCTCGAATGCCTGGTGCTCGAAGCACGGCTCCGCGACACAGTGCGGGCCCCCATGCTTCAGAACCCCGCCCTCGTCGAGGAGGTTGCGGCCGCGCGCCGTCGCGGAGTGGACGTCGTGCTGCTCGACGACCACGGAATGGACGACGCCGAACCCGCTGTGCGGGATCGGGTTCAGGGGGCGATCGCCGACGAGCTCGCCGCCGTGACGGACGGCTCCGTCACCGTCCGGGTGCTTCCTCCCGGCCGGGCAACGATGGTGTCCGTACTGGTGAGCGGAGAATCGGTGCGACGCGCGGAGTTCGGGCCCGACGGCAACCGGCGTGACCGGACCGTAGGGTCTTCCGCGTGACCGTCACCAAATCGCTCGTCCTGTTCGCCCTCGCCGCCCTGTTCGAGATCGGCGGTGCCTGGCTGGTGTGGCAGGGCGTGCGGGAACATCGCGGCTGGATCTGGATCGGCGCCGGGGTCATCGCGCTCGGCGCCTACGGATTCGTCGCAACACTGCAGCCCGACGCCAACTTCGGCCGGATCCTCGCGGCCTACGGCGGGGTGTTCGTCGCCGGTTCGCTGCTGTGGGGCGTGGTGATGGACGGGTTCCGCCCCGACCGGTGGGACATCGCGGGAGCCCTGGTGTGCCTGATCGGCGTCGGGCTGATCATGTACAGCCCACGCTGAAACGGCGGGTGGCCGAATCCGCCACCCCGGGTACCTATCCGGCGGGTGTGCCGGTGCAGAGACTCGACCGCATGACAACTCACACCACCTCACGCCTGTCCCGCACCCTCATGACCGGATACGGCATGCTCGGCTACGGCGCGTTCCTCGTCGTATTCCTCTACGCCATCGGATGGGTCGAAGGACTCGTCGTACCCCGCACGATCGACGAGGGGCCCGCCGCACCCACCGCGGTCGCGGTGGTCATCGACCTCGCGTTGCTGTCGATCTTCGCGGTGCAGCATTCGGTGATGGCCCGGCCCTGGTTCAAACGCCGGTGGACCCGTATCGTTCCACCACCGATCGAACGCGCGACCTACGTCCTGTTCGCCAGCGCCGCACTGGCACTGGTGATGTGGCAGTGGCGTCCGATACCGCAGCAGGTATGGGACGTCGAGACGATGTGGCTGCGCGTCGTCCTCTACGCCGTCTCGCTCGGTGGGTTCGCACTGGTTCTGGCGTCGACATTCGCGATCGACCACTTCGACCTGTTCGGTGTCCGTCAGGTGATCCGCAATCAGCTCGAGTTGCCCGCTGCCACCGCGGAATTCCTCACGCCGCGCCTGTACCGGATCGTGCGGCACCCGCTGTACGCAGGCTTCCTGATCGCGTTCTGGGTGGCGCCCACGATGTCCGTGGGAGGACTCATGTTCGCCGCGGTCACGACCGTCTACGTCCTCGTCGCCATACAGCTCGAGGAACACGACCTCATCGGCACCTTCGGGGACAGGTACCGCACCTACCGGACTCAGGTGCCGATGCTCGTGCCGGGCCGGCGCCGCGTGTCACCGGTGCGTGAACTCAGCCGTTCCTGAACTCGGGACTGCGAACTCAGGGAACGAAGACCATCCCGGTCGCAGGCGTCGAGTTGCAGACCGGTCCGCTGCCCAGGCTGACCGAACCGAACACGGTGGTCAACACGTTGCCCGAGCCGGTCTTCGCCACACCCGACAGGTTCGGGTAGGTACCGGTCAGGTCGGTGATTCCGGCCTGGCCGGTGTCGCGGTTCAGCCAGGCGACGGTGACCTGACCGGCGGCGGGGACCGGTCCCAGAGCGGGTGCGCTCGTGAACAGCACCTCGCCGGCGCCGATGGGCGGCGACGCTTCGGGGCCGGGCTGCGCGGTGATGGCCGAGAACGACGCGAGGCTGCCCTGGTTGAGGCAACCGATGGTGACGGCGGTCCCCAGTCCCTGAGGCGGGGCCGCTGCCGCGACGCCGGTGAAGAGTGCGGCCGCCGCAATCGGCGCCGCAACGGCAAGGATTCGACGGGTCATTCGCAGGGCGCTCATGCTGCTGCTTCCTCGAAAGGGGATGTCACGTCCGGGCGTCCACCACTGCGCTCCCCGAAGCGCACGCGGCGCGTCCCGCGTACCGTTTGACTCGATCGAGTTTATCGACCGGTTTCGGTCTCGGGGCTGTTTCGGTGATCTTGGCGCAGTCGATCGAGGCGATAGAACTCTCGTGCGTTGCCGGACAGGGCCGCCGCGCCGAGCTCGGCCCCGAGAGCATCGACGACGAGTTCGACGTCCTCGTCGCGGAACGGGCGGGGCGCTCGCGTCGACGGCAGATCCGTGCCGAACATCAGCGCCGACGGATTCGCCGCGGCGACGGCCCGCAGTGCGGACGGGACGTCGAAGTCGACCCGCCCGAACCCGGTGGCCTTGACCCGGACCCCACGCTCGGCGAGTTTCAGCAGGTGGGGGAGTCCTTCCGCGGAGAGCCCGAGATGATCGATGCTCACCGCGGGCAGCCGCTCGATCGTCGCCGCAAGTCCGGGCAGGTCCCGGGCATCGACATACAGTTCGGCGTGCCACCCGGCGACCTCGTGGACGCGGCGTGCGAGTGCGTCGAGGTCGGTGATCGACGCCGATCCGCCCCGTCGGACGTTGAACCGGACCGCGCGGACCCCGGCCGCATCGAGCCGGACGATCTCGTCGTCGGTCGCCGATGCCGGAAGCTGTGTCACTCCGACGAAGCCCGTGCCGAGGACCTGCAGTGCGTCGAGCAGGTAACTCTGGTCGAAACCCTGGAACGAGCCCGACACGACGGCGCCGCCGGTCACGCCTAGCGTGGCGACGCGCGTCCGATAGTCGGTGGCGGTGAACGCGGGCGGCAGGTAGCCGTCGTTCTCGATCAGCGGGAAGCGCGGATCGATGATGTGCAGGTGGGCGTCGAACACCGGGAAGTCGGACACACGGCAACGGTAGTGCGGTGAAGTGCCCCCGGCAGGATTCGAACCTGCGACACCGGCTTTAGGAGAGCCGTGCTCTATCCCCTGAGCTACGAGGGCGTGCACAGGAGACGGGCGGGCCGATTCGCTGCGCGGATGTGAGTGTAGCGGTCGGGGAGCAGGGGTTGTGACGCGGTCGATCCGTGCGCTCACATCGGGCGGGGAAGGGTTTCCGAAACCGACGCGTCGGTCCGATTCCCGATACTCGAGATAAAGGAAACGTAACGGTGGCGCATGGCGATATCGTTTTGTTACCTTGATTCGGCCAGGAACGGCCGGAACCCTCCGGACGGAAGCGGACGAAGACGAGGTAGCAACTGTGGGACGGCACCAGCGCGGACGTGACGAGGTCGCAGCATTCGAGTTCGACCTGCCCGGCACCGCCGCTGAGCGAGGCCGTCACCGCGTGGAGCCCACCGGTCCCTCGGTTCCGGTGAAGGCCGCGACCGTCGCCGCCGCGACCGGCGCCTTCTTCGCCGTCGGTGCTCAGCTCACCGCGGGTACCGCCGCTGCCGCCCCGGCGCCGGCCCAGACCGGTTCGCTGCCGTTCGAGGTCCCCGAGGGCCTGCTGCCCGCCGGATTCGAGATTCCCGCGGTCCCGGGTGTCACCGCCCCCGTCGACGCCCACGGCCACGTGCACGGTCCCGAACTTCCCGCCCCGCTCGCAGACCTCGTCGACCAGTTCGGTGACGCCGGGCAGTGGTTGAACGACCTGAACCCGATCAAGCCGACGACGGTGCAGCCGGTGTCGGGCACCCTGACCTCCGACTTCGGTCAGCGCTGGGGCTCGCACCACGGCGGCATCGACATCGCCGCCCCGATCGGCACCCCGATCAAGTCCGCCTCCGACGGCACGGTCCTCGACGCCGGCCCGGCCTCCGGCTACGGCCAGTGGGTGCGCGTGCTCAACGACGACGGCAGCACCGCCGTCTACGGCCACGTCGACACCTACCAGGTCGCCGCGGGCCAGCGCGTGAGCGCCGGCGACCAGATCGCCACCGTCGGTAACCGCGGCTGGTCCACCGGACCGCACCTCCACTTCGAGGTGTGGGATCAGGACGGCAACAAGACCGATCCCAATGCGTGGCTGAACACCCGCGGTGTCGTCGCCGACTGGAGTAGCTACCGCGCCGTGTAACCCGATCCGGGGATAGTATCCGGGGATAGGCCGGACGTTCGTCGGCTACCGGATCGAACGGGGACGTCATGGGCACCGAGATCAGGATGCGATCCTTCACGCGTGACGACCGACGTCAGTTCCGCCGCAAGGTACAGGCCTGCGTGTCGGTGCTCGATCGCATGTTGCGCGACGACGCCTTCATCGATGTGCACGAGCCGCCGGAACCGCAGCTCGGCATGGAGATCGAGTTCAATCTCGTGCGCGACGACATGGCGCCGGCGATGTCGAACCTCGAGGTTCTGGAAGCGATCGACGACGCGTCGGTGTTCCAGACCGAACTCGGGCAGTTCAACGTCGAGATGAACGTCGAACCCGGTCGGCTGACCGGCGACGCGACCATCGAACTCGAAGAAAAGCTCCGGCAGTCGCTGCGGCGCGCCGACGAGCGAATGCACCGGCAGAACGCGCAACTCGTCATGGTCGGGATGTTGCCGACGCTCGAACTCCACCATCTCGGCCGCGAATGGATCACGGCGAACCCTCGCTACGAGGCGCTCAACGAACAGATCTTCGCGGCGCGCGGCGAGGACATCGAACTCGACCTCGACGGGGTGCCCCTGCCGGGCACCGACGTCGTCGAACAGCTACGGGCGGACACCAACTCGGTGGTGCCGGAGGCGGCGTGTACCTCGCTGCAGCTCCACCTGAGGGTCGCGCCGGAGGAGTTCGCCGCGCACTGGAACGCCGCGCAGTGCCTCGCGGGCGTGCAGGTCGCGTTGGCGGCGAATTCGCCTTTCCTGGCGGGGAAGGCGCTGTGGCACGAGAGCCGGATTCCGTTGTTCGCGCAGGCAACCGACACCCGCACGCTGGAACTCAAGAACCAGGGAGTGCGTCCGCGCGTGTGGTTCGGGGAACGCTGGATCGACTCGGTGATCGACCTGTTCCAGGAGAATTCCCGGTACTTTCCGGCGCTGTTGCCCGAGGTGTCCGAGGCCGACCCGGAGACGGACCTGGCGGCGGGTCGTGTCCCGGAACTGCGTGAGCTGCAGATGCACAACGGCACCATCTACCGGTGGAACCGCCCGGTCTACGACATCGCGGACGGTCATCCGCACCTGCGCATCGAGAACCGCGTGCTGCCGGCGGGGCCCACCGTGCTCGACATGATGGCCAACGCCGCGTTCTACTACGGCGCGCTGCGGGCCCTCGTCGACGCCGAACTCCCGATCTGGCACCGGATGAGTTTCGATGCGGCACAAGGGAATCTGGGTATCGGCGCGAAATACGGACTGGATGCGCGGTTGTACTGGCCCGGTCTGGGCTGGGTCGGCGCGGACGAACTGGTGTTGCGTCGGCTGCTGCCGCTGGCGCACGCGGGACTCGAGGCGTTCGGGTTGTCGTCGCGGGCGCAGGACCGTTACCTCGGGATCATCGAACAGCGCAGTCTGAGCCGTCAGACGGGAGCGGCGTGGCAGCGTGCGCAGATCGCCCGTCGGGAGGCCGCGGGGGCGGATCGCCGAACCGCGCTCACCGAGATGATGCGCGACTACGTGCGCAACATGGCCGGAGGTCGGCCCGTGCACGAGTGGGAAGCCTAGTGTGGCACCGGGTTCCGGCGCAGGCCCGAGAACATATGCAGGATAACCGTTTCCATTTCGCGTGACGTCGATTCGGTTTCCTCGGTGCCGGCCAGCGGCTTCGCGGGCGCCGCACAGGAGGTCGAAGAGCAGTCGCGTGGTGATCTCGATCGGCAGCGGCTTCAGTTCACCGGCGTTGTCCAGTTCGACGAGCAGTGCCTTGATCGTCGGGATCACGAACTCGTTGTCGAGTGCGCAGGTGCGTTCCTCGCCGAGGACCCCGACGACCTGCCGCAGCAGGGCGCGTGCCTCCCTGTCCTCGGCGTACACCTTCAGATAGGCGCGCAGGGCCCGCTCCACCCGTTCCCACGGGTCCGTCACGTCGCCGATCGTGTTCACGACGGTCGTCAGGCCGTCGGCGATCGAATCCCGGACCAGCTGCGCGAAGATCGTCTGCTTGTCCGAGAAGTGTTGGTAGACGGCGCCTTTGCTGACATTCGCGAGCTTGGCGATGTTCTCGACCGAGGTGTTGGCGAACCCGCGGTCGACGAAGAGGGAACGTGCCGCTTCCAGGACCGCGTCCCTGGTGAGGGCGGCGTACATCTCACGGCGGCCGGACTTGACAACGGTCGCTGTACTGAGTGCGGCTTCGCCGCCCGTGTGCCTTTGTGGCGGCTCCCACCGCCACAAAGGCACACCGGCGCGTCAGCGCACCACGGTGCGGGTGACGGCGACGATGGGTCCGACGACGACCTTCCCGTCGGGTGGGGTGTACCCGGGAACGACCGCGAGATCACCGGACAGGTCGGCGACGCGGACCTCGACTTCGTCTGCGGGGCCGGTGGTTTCGAGATCCAGGCGCACCTCGATGCCCTCCGGGTTCTCGGTGGTGTACAGGAATCCGAAGTCGGCACCCGGCTCGACGGCCGCGCCGTCGACGATCGCCTCTCGCACCGTCGCGCCCTCGACCCACAAACCCAGGGTGGCAGCGCCGCGCGGGGAGGACAGACGCAATTGCAGCACGCGGCCGCCGTCGACCTGCGCATCGTCCAGAACGTCGACCCTCGGCGGCTCGAGCGGGGCGATCGGTGCGGGACCGTGAGCCAGCGAAGTTCCCGGGCGCCAAGGGAAATAGTCGGGCAACGGGGCGGGGGACTCGGTGAGCAGGTCGGCGC
The DNA here is from genome assembly GCF_015865005.1 of Rhodococcus sp. CX. Taxonomy (NCBI): domain Bacteria; kingdom Bacillati; phylum Actinomycetota; class Actinomycetes; order Mycobacteriales; family Nocardiaceae; genus Rhodococcus; species Rhodococcus sp. CX. The sequence goes on along the minus strand of NZ_JADZGH010000033.1, from coordinate 19,217 downwards.
TCCAGTCGGAGCGCGGCCGATCCGGCGACGCCCATACCGCCTCACCGTGATCGGCGTCGAGAGAGTAGAACACCTCCTCCTGGCGCGGTGCGGTCGCGCCGGCGCGGTTGATGTAACCGCCGAGCAGCGTGCACCCGACGACCGCGAACACGGTGAGCACCGCGATCGGCACGGCGCCCTGGTCCGGCAGGAGCGGGCCCGTCAGCGGCAGCAGAAGTGCGAACAGCACCGCGACGAACGCGCCGGCGAGCGGCGCTCCGAACATCAGGCCGGCGTCGAACGAGGCGAGCACCGCCGGGACGGTGACGAGGGCGGCCGGTAGGAGTCCTGCGACCACCGCGACGGTCCGCCACCACGTCGACCGCTGCGGAATCGCCTCGGCGACGAGCACCCCGAGGACGGCGGGGAGCGCGGGCAGCACCAGCACGCTCGCGATCCCCATGAACGGCAGGGCGGCGAGCGCCACGAGGGTGACGACCACCAGCGCACCGACCGCGAAGGCCGGCGCACCGAATCGCCGGCGCACCGCCACGTATGCGGTGGTGAGCACACCGACCGCGGCGACGACCGCGGCGAGTTGATAGAAGCCGGTCCGGTAGGGCTCGCTGATCGGGACGGAACCGAGACCGGGGACGACCCGCTGCGACATCCACCACGGCAGGAACGCAGCGCCTCCCGCCGCGACCGCCGCGACCAGCGCGACCCCGGTGGCCCGACCGATCTGTCCGGCGGAGGCGTCGCGGCGGCGGATCCGGACCACCGCGAGCACCGCGACCGCGACGGCGAGCACGAGGGTCAGCGCCACCTCCATCCACCGCGGGTAGTACAGCAGGCCCCACGGCGTGGTGGCGACGATGTCGGTGCCCCCGCCGAGCGCGGTCAGATCGGTCGCGCCCAGGGTGAGCGCGGTGGCGAGGGCGACGTCGCCCATCTGTTGCAGCGACGACCGGCTCAGGCGATCGGGTGTGTCGAGCGGGGTGTGGTAGTAGGCGCTGCCCCCGGCGATCGCGGTGTCGTAGCCGTGGAGGCCCGCCTCGTCGAATCGGCGGAAGTCGGTGTCGTTGGGCAACGCCTCGAACGCCGTCTGCGTGAACGAGTCGGCCAGTGCGTCCGGTGCCTGCGCCAGGATGCGGACCAGATCCGCATTGGGGGAGGAGATCCGGAACGTCAGCGGCATCCCGGCATTGCCCCGAGCCTCGTGGTTGAGCACCACCATCGGGCCCGGAAACGGGGGCGGCTGTGTCGTGAACAGCTGGGCGCCCAGCAGGCCCCGTTCCTCACCGTCGGTGACCAGAACCACGACGTTGTTGCGGGGGCGCTCGCCGTCGGCCAGGGCGCGGGCCGTCTCGAGGACGGTGCCGACCCCGATGCCGTCGTCGGAGGCGCCGGGGGAAGCGGTCACGGTGTCGTAGTGCGCGGCCAGCACGACGGTTCCGGTGGGATCCGTGCCGGCCAGCGTCGCGACGACGTTGCTCAGCCGGGCGCCGCGCCGGGTGTGGGAATCGGTCGGCGAGAACCAGCCGACGCCCTCCTGCACGGTGGTGTCCCAGCCGAGGTCCTCGAGTTCGCGCAGCAGGTAGTCGCGCGCCGCGGTGTGGCCGGGTGACGCGAGCGGTCGCGGTTCGGCGGCCACGACGTCGATGTGTTCGGCCGCGCGCGCCGCGCTGAACCGGTCGGGCGGAGCGTCGGCGCCGAGCGGAGCGGCGGGATCGGGGACGACCGTCGCGGCGACCCCTACGAGGAGAACGACGAGCAGGCCCAGCACGTTCGGCAGGCGATCCATGCTGGGAGCGTAGCGGAGGAACAGCCGTACCCCCGGGCACTGGACCGGGGGTACGGCTGTAGCGGGTGGAGCGTCAGGAAGCGGGCGACCAGCTGTCCGGACCGAAGACCTCGTAGTGGATGTTCTCGGCCGGGACGTTGCGCTCGATCAGGGCCTCGCGCATCGACAGCATGAACGGCAGCGGACCGCACAGGTAGGCCTGGGTGTCGGGATCGAGCGGCAGGTCGCTCAGCTCGGCACGACCGAGGCGGACCGTCGCGAGCGGCTGACGGGCACCGAGATCCTCGTACCAGCGGTGTACCTCGGCTCCGGGGATGCGTTCGACGAGCGTCGCCAGCTCCTGGCGGTGCGCGTGGTTCGCGACGGACCGGTCTGCGTGCAGCACCGAGACCCGGCGGGCGTCACCGGTTTCCGCGAGATGCGAGAGCATGCCGATCATCGGGGTGCAGCCGATACCGGCCGACGCGAGGAACAGCGGCGCGTCGTTCTCGGTGAGAACCAGGTCGCCGAAGGGCGTGGTCACCTGAAGCTCGTCTCCCTCGAAGACGTTCTCGAACAGGTAGTTCGAGACCTCGCCGGCGGGGGCGACGGTGCCGTCCTCGGTGGGG
>NZ_JADZGH010000033.1:0-16816 GCF_015865005.1 Rhodococcus sp. CX | reverse complement strand
GCGCCGTCGGGAAGCTTGACGCCGACCGAAAGGTACTGTCCGGCACGGAATCCCGGAAGGGGAGCGCCGTCGAGTGAAGTGAGGACGAAGGAGACGGTGTCCGCGGACTGGTAGACACGTTCGGCGACACGCACGTTGCGCCACACGTCACCGGGAGCCACACCGGCGGCCTTGTAGAGGTCGTCCTCCATCTTGATCAGGGTGTTGGCCATCAGCCAGTACACCTCGTCCCACGCTGCGGCTACCTCGGGAGTAACTGCCTCGCCGAGGATTTCGACGATCGCCTCGAAGAGGTGCTTGTGCACGATCCAGTACTCCTCGGGCTTGATGCCGAGCGAGGCGTGCTTGTGGGCGATGCGGGACAGGATCGTCTCGACACGGGCCGGATCGGGATCGAGCTGCAGCGTCGCGAACGCCGCGATGGAGCCGGCCAGTGCCTTCTGCTGCTCACCCTGCTTCTGGTTGCCGCGGTTGAACAGGTCGCGTTCGAGTTCGGGATGTGCGGCGAACATCTTCTTGTAGAACAAGGGGGTGATGTCACCGATGGCGGCGCCCACGGCGGGCAGCGTCGCCTGGATCACTTCCTTGGATTCGGGTGAGAGCGGCATCGTTGGGCTCCGTTCTTGAGGGGTTCCGGGGAACGCGGTCGTACTTGTGGGCTGTTCAGACGGCAGGACGGGTGAGCTGCAGCAGCACAGGATTCTGTTGCGCCGTAGCAAGATCCGCGATGGTGACGGAGTCGAGTGCGGCGTAGAACGCTTCCTGCGCGTCGCGCAACGCCTTGCGAAGGCTGCAACCGGACCGCAGCGGGCACGGTTTCCCTCCCTCGCAGTCGACGACTTCGTCGTCGCCTTCGAGTTGCCGAGCCAGCCATCCGATGGAGGCGGACCGGCCGAGTTCGGTGATGGTCAGGCCACCGCCGCGGCCGCGACGGGTGGTGACGACACCGAGCTCGCTCAGGCGGGCAACCACCTTGGTGGTGTGTGCGTAGGACAGATTCAGTTGCTCGGCAACATTTTTGGTGCTGGGCAGGCTGTCCGCCGCGGTGGCTGCCAGGTGCATGACAACTCGCAGTCCGAGATCGGTGAACTGGGTGAGTTGCATGGACACAGACTAGATAATTTGCATCCGATATGACAATTTAATGTGACCCGGATCGCAGAATCGAAGATTCCGATGTATCCATCGTGCCGATCCGCTAGTGCTGCCGCCAGAGAAGTCCGGGCCCGATCCCGGTGGGACCAAAGTCCGTACCCGAGCCCGAGGCGGCGGGTTAGCCTCGGATCGTGACGCTTCCAGAAGGCAACAATCAGGTGGTCGTCGGTGTGGACGGATCGGCCGCATCGACAGCAGCGGTCCGCTGGGCCGCCGCGACCGCGGCGGCTCGCGACCTCGTGCTCCGCATCGTCCACGTCATCGACTTCTCGCCGACCGGCTACGCCGGGGCGCCGTACGTCGAGTCCGCGAAGGTCTTCGAATGGGCCGAGGAGGACGGGCGGGTCATGCTGTCCGACGCCGCGGCCGTCGCTCGCGCGGTCGCCCCGGACGTGCGGATCGAGACCACGCTCGTGCCGGCCGGTGGATCGCACTGGTTCGTCGAGGAGTCCGCCCGGGCCCGCATGATCGTGCTGGGCGCGTCCGGCAGCGGGCGGATCGGGCAGGCCCTGCTCGGATCCACCCCGATCGTGGTCGCGAGCCACGGGCACTGCCCGGTCGTGGTGGTGCGCGGTGACGAGCCCGACCCGACCGCGCCCGTCGTCGTCGGAGTGGACGGCAGCCCGATCAGCGAGCGCGCCGTCGCCGCCGCGTTCGAGGAAGCCTCGCAGCGCGGGGTCCCGCTCGTCGCCGTCCACGTCTGGAGCGACGTCAAGGTGGGCACCTTCTCCGGGGCCGATCGGGCCGAGCTGCTCGACCCGCGGGCGTTCGAGGACAGCGAGCAGGTGCTGCTCGCCGAACGCCTCAGCGGCTACTGCGAGCGGTACCCGGATGTGGTCGTGCACCGCGAGGTGTACCTCGACGGGCCGCGCCTGCACCTGCAGGCGTGGAGCGAAAAGGCGCAGCTCGTCGTCGTCGGCAGCCGCGGCCGCGGTGGCTTCACCGGCCTGCTGCTCGGCTCCACCGGCAACGGTCTGATCCGGGAAGCGCACTGCCCGGTGATGGTGGTGCGTCCCGCGTAAGCCCGAAGTGCTGACGGTAGGGTTCGGGTGCACGGTTTCGACGAGTGCCCTTCCGGGCGCCGCACGATTGGGGAAGATGCATGCGCATCGGGATGGGATTGAACTACAGCGGCGGATTCGCCGAGACGGCCGCCGAGGTCGCAGACCTGGAGCGGGCCGGTCTCGACATCGTCTTCGTCCCGGAGGCGTACTCGTTCGACGCGGTCAGCCAGCTCGGCTATCTCGCCGCGAAGACCACGCGGGTCGAGCTGGCGTCCGGCATCTTCCAGCTGTACACCCGGACCCCGAGCCTGACCGCGATGACGGCGGCCGGTCTCGACTTCGTCTCCGACGGCCGCTTCGTCATGGGTATCGGCGCCTCCGGTCCGCAGGTCATCGAGGGCTTCCACGGCGTCCCCTACGACGCGCCGCTCGGACGCACCCGCGAGATCGTCGACATCTGCCGGCAGGTGTGGCGCCGCGAGAAGGTCCAGCACCAGGGCCGGTACTACCAGATCCCGCTGCCCGCCGACCGCGGCACCGGCCTGGGCAAGCCGCTGAAGATCATCAATCAGCCGGTGCGGGAACGCATCCCGATCGTCATCGCATCGCTCGGCCCGAAGAACGTCGCGATGACCGCCGAGATCGCCGAGGGCTGGGAGCCGATCTTCTACTACCCGGAGAAGGCCGCCGACGTCTGGGGCGACGCCCTCGCGAAGGGCAAGGCCAAGCGCGACCCGTCGCTCGGTGACCTCCAGATCTACACCACCCCGGCGCTGGCCATCGGCGAGGACGTCGACCACATGCTCGAGTGGATCAAGCCGCACCTCGCGCTGTACATCGGCGGCATGGGCGCCAAGGGCAAGAACTTCTACAACGACCTCGCCGTCCGCTACGGCTACGCGAAGGAAGCCGAAATCATCCAGGACCTCTACCTGGCCGGCAAGAAGCAGGAAGCGGCCGCCGCGGTTCCCGACGATCTGGTGCGCGCCGTCTCGCTCATCGGACCGGAAGGCTATGTCCGCGAACGCGTCGCCGCATTCGCCGAATCCGGCGTCACCACCCTGTCGGTGACCCCGCTCGCCGCCGACAGCGCCGGCCGGATCCGCCTGATCGAGCAGCTCCGGGCAATCTGCGACTGACAGACCCACCGCGTCAACATCGAGAAGAGGACACAGATGAGCGATCCCAAGCCGATCGTCGTGGCCGTCGACGGGTCGGAAGCGGCTACCACCGCCGTGATCTGGGCGGCGCGCACCGCCGCGGCCCGTGGCCTGCCGTTGCACATCGTCACCGTCGTGCACGTGCCGTCGTTCTACTACTCCGAGCCCTACCTGGCGCAGAGTTTCCACCAGGAGATGAAGGACACCGCGCGGGCCCGGCTGGACAGCTCGGCCGTCCTGGCGCGGCAGACCGCCGAGGAGATCGGCCGTCCTCTCGAGGTGACCACCGCCCAGGTCGAGGGGAAGGTCGCGCAGACCCTCGTCGACCTGTCCGCCCACGCCCGGCAGCTCGTTCTCGGGTCGCGCGGTCTCGGTGAGGTGAAGGGCCTGCTCGTCGGTTCGGTGACGCTTGCGGTCGCCGCGCATTCGCACGCACCGGTCGCGGTGGTGCGCGGGCGCACCCTCGACGGTGCACCGCCCGCAGAGGGGCCGGTCGTCGTCGGTGTCGACGGCTCCGAATCCTGCGAGGCGGCCGTCGAGGTCGCGTTCGAGGAGGCCGCGGCACGACGAGCGACCCTCGTCGCCGTCAACGTGTGGAGCGACGTCAGCGTCCAGCCGTCGCTCGGTGCGGTGCCCGAGGATCCGCAGTGGAGCACCATCCAGACCGGGGAGGAAGTGGTGCTCGCCGAGCGCCTCGCCGGGTTCCGGGAACGCTACCCGGACGTCGTGGTGGAACGGGTGGTCGCGCGGGACCGGCCGGTGCGGGTCCTGAGCGAATACGCCGAGACCGCACAGCTTCTCGTCGTCGGCACCCGTGGTCGCGGGGGATTCAAGGGCCTGCTGCTCGGTTCGACCAGCAACGCGCTGATCCAGACCGCGGACTGCCCGGTCATCGTGGTGCGCCCGTACGACGCGCCGTAACGGGTGGCGGTTCGGTCCCACCGGGGCCGAGCCGCCACCCGCCGGTGGGGATTCGGCTTCGGCTCAGCCGAACTCGTCGATTCCCCGCTCGCGGAGTTGTGCCCACACGTCCGCCGGGTGCACCCCGCGGCGGATCGCGTCGTTCTCGATGAGAACCCCCAGCATCAGCGACGTCAGATACGCGGCGTCCTCCGCGTGTTCGGTCGCGTAGCGGGCGCGCAGCCAGCCGGATGTGTTCTGCTGCTTGGCGTTTCGTGCCATCTCCAGGACCGCGTGGAACAGCTCGTCCGCCGGCTTCTCGGTCGGGGCGCTCACGCGTCGACCTTCTCTTCGCGCTTGGACTGTCGGGCGAGTGCGCGGTCGCGGGACTCCTCGAACCGCACCGCCTGTGCCTCGAGGTCCACCAGGAACCGGTCGAGCTGCTCGCGCAGATCCTCACCGCGCGCACCGAAGTCGGTGCGTTCGAAGATCCGCCACTTGCGCAGCACCGGCTGCACGACGTCGTCGAGATGCTGACGTAGGTCGTAGATGCCGCCCTTGGCGATGAGCACGGCGTTGCGCCGGAAGCCCGCCATCGACGCGCCCGGCATCCGGAAGTTGGTGAGAATCCGCACGACCGCCTCGAGGGTCTGATCGGGTGCGACGTCGAGCGCCCCTTCGACGATGTTGCGGTAGAACATCATGTGCAGGTTCTCGTCCGCGGCCACTCGTGCGAGCATCCGGTCCGCGATCGGATCGCCGCAGGCCTTGCCGGTGTTGCGGTGGGATACGCGGGTGGCCAGTTCCTGGAAGGTCACGTACGACACCGAATCGAGCATCGACGTGGCGCCGGGCGCGAACCCGTTCGTCATGTGCTCCATCCGCGCGTTCTCGAGCGCCACCGGATCGACCCCGCGGGTGACCACCAGATAGTCGCGCATGACGATCGAGTGCTTGTTCTCCTCGGCGGTCCACCGCCCCACCCACGTGCCCCACGCCCCGTCGAAACCGAAATGCTCGGCGATCTCGCGGTGGTACGACGGCAGGTTGTCCTCGGTGAGCAGATTCGTGATCATCGCGGCCTTCGCCGTCTCGCTGAGCGAGGACTGCTCCGGATCCCAGTCGACGCCGCCCAGCGCCGCGAAGTTCCGGCCGTCGTCCCAGGGGACGAAGTCGTGCGGATGCCAGTCCTTCGCCATCGCCAGGTGCCGGTTGACGTTCTCCTCGGCGACCGGTTCGAGTTCGCGGAGCAGTTCGATGTCCGTGAGTCGTCTTGTCACAGTGCGAATCCCTCGTCTCGGTGTCAGTATCCGATGCGCATGATCAGTTGCGGCAGTCCCGGCAGGGAGAGCCGCTCGGCGAACCGCGCCGCCGAGTCCTCGACGCGCAGGGGGTGGGTGAGCACCGACGCCGAGAGCCTGGCATCGACCGCGGCCAGCCAGGCACGTTCGGTCGCGATCCCCACCCGGATCAGATCGAGCGGCTCCGACGTGGCGGTGGTGAACACCAGCACCGACTCCCGGTCGATCGCCTCGGCGAGAGCGGTGGTGTTGGGAATGCCGGTGGTGACCAGCGCCTTGCCGGCGGCGCCGCCCACGTCCAGGCCGGCGTCCCAGTCGGTGACGACCTCCGCGCTGCCCTCGGGCTGCCAGTGCGATGTCCACGAGAACATCTCGCGCTGGTAGTGAGGGTTGCGGCGGACCTCCTCCGCCGAGTAGGTCAGCGTGTCGGCCAGGACCGGCGCCTCGTCGGACGCCAGCAACCGCACCTGCACACCGGGTACCTCGGCGACCGCGGCCATCACGTCCGCGAGGGTCTCCGCCGCCACGGGAATCCGCGCGAACGATTCACGATGACTGCGGCGATGCGAGATCGCGGCGTAGAAGCGCAGGTCGGAACCCGACGGGGGATGCACCTCCACGGCGTCGACCCGCGCGATCAACTCGGGTCGTTCCGGGTCCGGCAGGAGCGTGGTGCGAGTGCGCCAGCCCAGGACGCGGATACCCAGTTCGAGGTTGGCCAGTGCCGTACCGCACGAGATCAACCGGTCCGGCCGCAGCGGATCGAGACCCGGCTCGGCGAACTCGAGCCGCTCGTCGAGTTCAGCGGAACGGCCCGGCAGGCGGAGGTTCCAGGGCTGGGTGTCGTGGATCGACGGTGCCTCGATGACGGCGCGCGCGATGATCTCGGTGTCTCCGGTGGTCCAGGTGTCGCTCGGGACGGCCATGTCGAACTCCTCGTCTCGTCGGGCACCTCACGCAGGTCACGGGATGTTTCCACGAGGATCACCCACCGCAGGTGCTGCGCGCAGCGGGCGAAGGTCCCGAAACAGTCGTCGAACGGCCCGACGTCGCCACGGTTGCACCGAACTGGGACGATGGACCCGACCGTGTGAAAGGAAGGTGGCTCCGATGCCTCGCGTGTTTCTCGTCGACGATCACGAAATCGTCCGGCGTGGTCTGGTCGACCTGCTCAGCAGCGTGCCGGATTTCACCGTCGTCGGTGAGGCGGCGTCGGTGGGGGAGGCGCTGGCGCGCATCCCCGGCAGCGGTGCGGAGGTGGCGGTGCTCGATGTGCGCCTGCCGGACGGCAACGGCGTCGAGTTGTGCCGTGAGCTGCGGGCGCGGATGCCGGAACTGCGGGCCCTGATGCTCACGTCCTTCGCGGACGACGAAGCGCTGTTCGACGCAATCATGGCGGGCGCGTCCGGGTTCGTGCTCAAGCAGATCCTGGGCACCGATCTGGTCTCGGCGATCCGGACGGTCGGGGAAGGCGGGTCGCTGCTCGACAGCCGCGCCACCGCCGCGCTCATGGACCGCATCCGCGCCTCCCGGACCGCCGATCCGCTGGCCGAGCTGTCCGAGCAGGAACGGGCCGTCTTCGAACTGATCGGTGAGGGCCTGACCAACCGCGAGATCGCGGAGCGGCTGTTCCTGGCGGAGAAGACGATCAAGAACTACGTCTCGCGGCTGCTGTCGAAACTGGGCATGCAGCGACGCACGCAGGCCGCGGTGCTGGCGACCGAACTGCGCAAGGAACGCGGGAACGGTCCCGCCTGACCGTGCCGGCCCGGCCGGGGCGGTCCGGTCAGAGCGGCACCGTCCACAGCACGCGGGTGCCGCCGTCCGGGCCGGGTCCGATGCTGCACTCGCCCGCGCACTGCTCGGCGCGGCGTTCCAGATTCGCCAGCCCGCTGCGACGCGGGGTCGCCGGCAAACCCGTTCCGTTGTCGACGATCTCGATGGAGAACGACTCGCCGGCGGTCACCGAGACGGTGATCTTGTCGGACTGCGAATGCCGCAGCGCGTTGCTCAGCCCCTCCCGCAGCACCGCCTCGGCGTGCGGGTGGATCCGGTCGGGGACGAGGGTGTCGATCGGACCGACGAACTGCACGTTCGGGGCGACGGACGAGTGGATGCTCAGGTCGCCGACCGCGTCGAGCAGTCGCCGGCGCAGACTCGTCGATGCCGCCGCGCCCGTGGTGTGCAGATCGAAGATCGTGGTCCGGATCTCGCGTACGGTCCGGTCCAGCTGTTCCACCGCATGCTGGACCACTTCCGAGACCCGCTGGGGGTCGGCACCGGGCACCATCGCGCTCTGCAGGCTCATGCCTGTGGCGAACAGGCGCTGAATCACGTTGTCGTGCAGGTCCTGTGCGATCCGATCGCGATCGGCGAGGACGTCGAGCAGCCGCTTCTTGCGTTGCTGCTCGGCGAACTCGAGTGCCACCGCGGCGAGATTCGCCATCGATTCGAGGTGCGCGACGTCCTCGCTGTCCCACGGGTCGGTGCCGGGCGCGCGCGTCACGATCAGCACACCGGTGACGGGGGAGGTCGCCGACAACGGCAGCACCACCGCGCTCCCCGCGGTGCCCGCACCCGCCGACGGCAACCCCTCCAGAGTCTCGGTGCGCACCGGGCGCCGCGATCGAAGAGCTTCCAGCACAGGCGAATCGGTGAGATCGATGAGGACCGGCCCGGTCGCCGGTGCGGCGGGTGACGCGGCGCGCACAGTGCCGTGCGAGCCGTCCACCAGGACGACGAAAGCACCGGCGCCGCGTGCGAGGTCGCGGACCTGACCGGTGAGCGACCCGAGCGTTTCGTCGACCGACCCGCCGACGAGCAGACGCGCGTTGATCGAAGCCATCGCGGCCAGCCAGCGTCCGCGGGTGACCGAACCCTCGAACAGCCGGGCGTTTTCGACGGCCATGCCCGCCGAGGTCGCGAGGACCTTGATGATGACCTCGTCCTCCTCGGTGAACGCCGGAGCGTCCAGCTTCTCGGTGAGGTAGATGCTGCCGAACACCTTGCCGCGGATCATGATCGGCGTGCCGAGGAAGCTCTTCATCGGTGGATGGTTCGGTGGGAACCCGACCGAGGCGGGGTGCGTGGACAGGTCTCCCAGCCGCACCGGTTTCGGGTCGTTGATGAGCAACCCGAGGAGACCGCGGCCCTCCGGCAGGTGACCCATCCGGCTGCGCTCGGTGGGATTGATTCCCTCGTACACGAATTCGGACAGGCCACCGTCCGCGGCGCGGACCCCGAGCGCACCGTAGCGGGCATCGAGCAGCGATACCGCGGTCTGCACGATGCGCTGCAGCATCGAATCGAGTTCGAGACCCGACCCCACCACCAGCACGGCCTCGAGCAGGCCGCGCAGCATCGCCGGGTCGGTGTCGGCGTCGTCGAGCCTGCCGCGCAGTTCGGACAGCAGGCTGTCGATGGCCGAGTCGGTTGCCTCGCTCACAGTGTCTCCTCGAGCAGTTTCAGCACCGCGGCGACCGCCTCACCGGACGGGTCGGTTTTCGCGCGGCTCAGGTCGTGACCGGCGGCAGGCACCTCGACGAGCGCGGTCGCCGCCGGGATCAGAGTGGATGCCTCCAGCAGTTCGGCGACGGTCCCGAACGGGTCGCGGGCACCGTGGACGAACACCGCGGGCACCGCGACGTCGGGCAGGTGCTCGGTGCGGGCCTTCTCGGGCTTGCCCGGCGGATGCAACGGATACGAGATCAGCACGAGCGCGTCGGCGATCTTCGGCTGCTCCGCCACGAGCATCGACGTCTGCCGGCCCCCGTAGGAGACACCGCCGAGCAGCAGCGGACCGTCGGTGCGGTTCCGCAGTGCCGCCGCGGCCGCGGCGACCCCGGCACGGTCCTCGGCCGCGCGCGAAGGCTGCGGCGGACCCTTCGGATTGCGCCGGCGGAACGGCAGGTCGTACCGCAACGCGAGGAACCCGTGCTCGGCGAAACGGTCACACACACGCTGCAGGATCGCGGCGTCGCTGGTGCCGCCGGCGCCGTGGGTCAACGCGACCGCGCCGCGCGGCGGGCCGGCGGGAACATGCAGGCTGCCGCGCACCGTCTCGGTGTCCACGAGTTCGACGCTCACACCCGATACCGTAGTCGTCCGCCGGAAACGGCCTCGGGCGATGTCACCGTCGTCGATCACGCCCCGGTGTCGGTGGCTCCGGGGGTGCGGGTGGGGTCGCGCAGCACCCTCGTCCAGATCCGGTGCAGCATCCCCGCGAACACCAGGACCCAGGCGACGACCGCGACCCACAGTTCGACGGAGCCGACCATGCCGACGAGGGGCAGCTCGTCGGCGCGGCCGAGGTAGATCCCGGCGACCGCGTACATGCCGAGCGGGAACACGATCGACCACAGCGACGAGTCGTAGGTCAGCGGAACCCGGTGGGTGCGGTGACGCCACCAGCCCGCCGCGATCAGAGGCGGGAACAGCCAGGTCGCGAACGCCCAGATCACGACGGCCAGGCCCGCGATCAGTCCGCGGGTGGCCTCGACCATGGGTGCGTCGGCCATCTCCACGATGCGGGAGCCGGCCACCACGGTGATCGAGCACGCGCCCATCGACACCCAGTAGGGGGCGGTCAGCTCGGTCGGGCGCAGCGGATACTGCAGCAGCCGTGCCGCCACGAAGATGCCGGCCGCGGCGTACAGGAACAGGCCGACACCCCACGTGAAGACGGCCACCGCCGCGAGCAGCCGTTCGAAATCGCGGTACACCGGCTGCAGGGTGGCCGCGGCGATCGCGACGGATTCGCTCGCGACCACCCAGACGAACCAGGTGCCGTTGGCCTTCGCGAGCACCGGGCGCTGCGTGGTGCCGAGAACCGCCGTCCACGGAATCACGTAGCCGAGCACCAGCCAGGTGACGGCGGCGACGACGAGCAGCACCGCCGCGGTCGAATGCCAGCCCTCGGTCATCAGGCGGATTCCGAGGACGTTGCTGCCCGCGATGAATGTGAAGAACCCGAACGCGCGGCCCGAGTCGGCCATGTCCGCGCGCATGTCGTGCCGGAACGCGATCAGCCGCCACAGCGACAGCACCACCAGCACCGCGTACCCCACGGCCGCGACGACCAGCACGGCCGTCGACGCCACGGAGTGGCCCTCCAGGTGCAGCCCGATCGAGACGATGCCGGCGGCCATGACGAACGCGAAGTAACCGGGCGATAGCGCGCGGACCGAGTCGCGCATCCGAGTCGAGATGTCCACCCCGTGCAAGCTACTTCAGCAGCCGGGACAGTTTCCGGTCCGCGAGGATCTTGCCGCCGGTCTGACAGGTCGGGCAGTACTGGAAGGACCGTTCCGAATACTCGACCTGGCGGACGGTGTCGCCGCACACCGGGCACGGCAGGCCTGTACGCGCGTGCACCCGCATCCCGGATCGTTTCTCGCCCTTCAGGCGCGCGGCGTCCTGTCCCACCGACCGCGCGACCGCGTCGGTGAGGGTCGCGCGCATCGCGTCGTGCAGGGCGTGGATCCGGTCCTCGGTGAGGCGGCCCGCGGTCGCGAAGGGCGACAGGCGTGCAGTGTGCAGGATCTCGTCGGAGTAGGCGTTGCCGATCCCGGCGAGGACGGACTGGTCGACGAGCACGGTCTTGAGCCGCGACGTGCTGCCGCGCAGCAGTCTCGCGAGGTCGTCGGCGGTGACGTCGAGCGCGTCCGGTCCGAGCCGTGCGATGCCGGGCACCTTGTGGGGGTCCTCGACGACCCAGACGGCCAGCCGCTTGCGGGTGCCGGCCTCGGTGAGGTCGACGGCGGGGGTCGTCGCGTCGGGGGTGAACAGGTGGATGCGGAGCGCGAGCGGTCCCTTGCCGGGGCGCGGTGGTGTGGGCGACGGGTCGTCGATCCAGCGCAGCCACCCGGCTCGCGACAGGTGGGTGACGAGCGAGAGGTCGCCGCAGTCGAGGCACAGGAACTTGCCGAAGCGGCGCGCGCCGGTGATGTCGCGGCCCTGCAGGGCCGTGATCGGCGGGTCGGCGGTCTGCAGCACGCTGATCGACGCGACGTCGATGCGGCCCACGACCGAGCCGACCGCGTGCTCCCGCAGGAACCCGGCCAGTGCCTCCACCTCGGGCAGTTCGGGCATAAGGTGCAGCCTACGGCTGCCCGTGTCTATTTGTGGCGGCTCCAGCCGCCACAAGGGCACACCGCGGGGAAGCCGTAAACTTGCCGGCGTGACTGTGCCGACCCCGTACGAAGACCTGTTGCGCCTCGTCCTCGAGACGGGCACCCCGAAGGCCGACCGCACCGGGACCGGGACGCGCAGCCTGTTCGGGCATCAGATGCGCTTCGACCTCGCACAGGGATTCCCGCTGATCACCACGAAGAAGGTCCACCTCAAGTCCATCGTGTACGAGCTGCTGTGGTTCCTGCGCGGCGACTCGAACGTGCGATGGCTGCAGGAGCACGGCGTCACCATCTGGGACGAATGGGCCGACGCCGACGGCGAGCTCGGACCCGTCTACGGCGTGCAGTGGCGGTCCTGGCCGACCCCGAGCGGCGAACACATCGACCAGATCAGCCAGGTCCTCGAGACGATCCGCAACAACCCGGATTCGCGGCGCATGATCGTCTCCGCCTGGAACGTCGCCGACCTCGACGACATGGCGCTGATGCCGTGCCACGCGTTCTTCCAGTTCTACGTCGCCGACGGCAAGCTCAGCTGCCAGCTCTACCAGCGCAGCGCCGACCTGTTCCTCGGCGTGCCGTTCAACATCGCCAGCTACGCGCTGCTCACCCACATGGTGGCGCAGCAGACCGGCCTCGAGGTCGGCGAGTTCATCTGGACCGGCGGCGACTGCCACATCTACGACAACCACATCGAGCAGGTCACCGAGCAGCTCGGGCGCGAGGCCTACGAGTACCCGACGCTGAAGCTGAACCGCCGGGATTCGCTGTTCGACTACGAGTTCGAGGACGTCGAGGTCGTCGGCTACCGGCACCATCCCGCGATCAAGGCGCCGGTGGCGGTGTGACCGGGGCGCTGACCCTGATCTGGGCCCAGGCCCGCGGCGGCGTCATCGGACGGGACGGGACGATCCCGTGGCACATCCCGGAGGACATGGCGTTCTTCAAGGAAGCCACGATGGGGCTGCCCGTCGTCATGGGACGGCTCACCTGGGATTCGCTGCCTGCGAAGTTCCGGCCGCTGCCGGGCCGGCGCAACATCGTCGTCACCCGCAACCCCGACTGGACCGCCGACGGAGCCGAGGTCGCCGGCAGCGTCGAGGCGGCGCTGGGCCTCGTCGACGGTGCCGACGCCGCCGTCATCGGCGGTGGCCAGATCTACGCGCAGGCCATGCCGCACGCGACGCGGCTGCTGGTCACCGAGGTCGATCTCGACGTGGACGGTGACGCCGTCGCTCCCGAGATCGGACCGGGCTGGACGGTCACCGAACAGGGCGAATGGCAGCAGTCCCGGTCCGGTATCCGGTTCCGCTGGGTCGGGTACTCGCGAACCTGAGACCGCGCCCGCGGGGTGGGCCATACTGCGAAGATGGACAAGCTCTCCCTCACCGCCATGGCCCGGCAGCAGCTCAAACTCGCGGCGGCATCGAGCAACGGGCGCAGTTCGCAGACCGTGCTCGGCGGGCACACCAAGCACCTTCGGCAGACGGTGATCGCGCTGCTCGCCGGACACGAACTCGGCGAGCACGACAGTCCCGGGGAGGCGACCATCCAGGTTCTGTCCGGGCAGTTGTCGCTGATCGCTGGGGACCAGTCCTGGAAGGGTTCGGCCGGGGACTTCCTCGTGATTCCCCAGTCGCGGCACAGCGTGGCCGCCCTCGAGGACGTGGCGTTCCTGCTGACCGTCGCGAAGTGATCCGCTACGGGCAGACGGGGGTGCGATAGCCCGCGTAGCCCTCCCAGGCGAGCCGGCGTTCCCGCCGCGGATCGTGTTCCACCCGGGTCGGCACGTCGAAGATCGTCGTCGCGCGCTCCCGCTCGTCGTACTGCGGCCACGACGGCAACGGCTCACCGTGCCGTGCGAAGTGCAGCCAGTGCCGCTGCACGGCGTCGCTGACGAGGCGCAGCCCGCGGCGACCCCCGAGGGCCGTGTACGCCCGGCCCAGTGGCGTGTCCACCTGATCGAACACCGAGAGCAGTTCCACCGCGTGCGTCGCATCGAACCCGGACACGCGCGCCAGCCGGGGCGCGAAGTCGAAGCGGTAGCTGTAGGTGGGTGCGAACCGCGAATGGGCCTGCGCGATCTGGATCGACGGATACCAGAAGGTGAGGTCGCCGCCGAGATCGACGGCGGCCCGTTCACCCGGATAACCCGGATAGGCCGACACGACGCGGTCGCGGGCCGCTTCGTCGGTGAGCGCGAACATCCGGTCGATGCGGTCCGGGTTCGTCGGCAATCCGTCGAGGAATCGCGGGAACAGGGCGCCTTCCCGGTCGTTGGTGCCGATGATCAACGGAACCCGTTGCGCCGCACCCGATTCGTACGCGTCGAGCGGATGGGTGGGCAGGAAGTCGCCGTCGACCACCGGACCGAACACGTGCAGGCCGGGGAGGCGTGCAGCGTCTCCCGGGACAGCCGGTTCCCGGTGCGGCCGAGTTCGGCGGGCGTCGCGGCGTCGAGCGCGGCCGCCGCGGAATCGGCGTCGGCGCCGAGCAGTTCGACGAAGCGCGCGGCCCACTCGGCGGCGCGCGGCGCATCGACCACCAGGTCCGGTGCGGAACTCTGCGCGATCGCCTGCGCGAACAGACCGCGCGAGGCGGGGGTCGCCAGCAGGGTGGTGACCGCGTTGCCGCCCGCGGACTCGCCGAATACGGTCACGTTGCCGGGGTCGCCGCCGAACGCGGCGATGTTGCGCTGCACCCATTCGAGGGCGGCCACCTGGTCGCGCAGCCCCAGGTTGGAGTCGAACCGCCGGGCCGGGGTCGAGAACGCCGAGAAATCGAGGTAGCCGAGGCTGCCGAGCCGGTAGTTGAGCGACACGTAGACCACGTCGCCGCGGCGCACCAGCGACTGTCCGCCGTAGAGCGACAGCGCGCTCGTGCCGAGCGTGTAGGCGCCGCCGTGCACGAACACCATCACCGGGCGCGGCGTCGCCGACCGGGCGGCGGGAGCGATGACGTTGAGGGTCAGGCAGTCCTCGCTGATCGCCAGGCGTTCCCGGCTGCCGGTGAAGGCGCCTCTCGGGGCCTGGCACGCCGCATTGCCGAAGCGCGTCGCGTCGAGTTCCCCGGTCCACGGCTGCACCGGCTGCGGCGCCCGCAGTCGCAGCGGGCCGACCGGCGGCTGCGCGTACGGGATGCCCCGCCACGACAGGAGGTCGCCGACGCGGCTGCCGCGGACCGCGCCGTCGGCGAGTGTGACCAGGGTCTCGGGGGTCATGTGCGCAACTGTACGTGACGGGCCGTCACAGCTGCCGGTGTTCGCCGTCCCGCGGTCACCAGGGCCGGGCCTCGAGTCCGCGATCGGCGAGTTCGGCATCGGCGTACACGCGCAAGGTCGCGGCGTCCGGGAACCGATCGGTGTCGAGCGCGACGAGCGAGAGCGTGTAGTGCCCGCCCAGCCTGCACAGGTAGGCCGACAGGTGTGTCGACGTGGTGGCTCGGGGCGCGGGCGATGCACCCGGGCCTGCCCGCGCGGCGAAACCCACGGTGCGGTGCGGTCCGAACGTCTCGAGGCTCTGGGGGATCGGTCCGATGTTGGAACACAACACATCTCGCTCGCCGGCACCCGCCGCGAGCCGCGCGGCCAGCCGATCGGGGACGAGTTGCAGGATCTCGTCGGGGATGCCGTGGGGAGCGCCTTCGGGCGGTCGCCGGTACGCCTCGCGCGCCGCCTCGCGGATCCGCGCGGGGCTGTCCGTCGGTCCGACGACGACCTCGGTGGTCGTCACGCCGTTCGCGGCGGTCCCGGCGTTGCGGGAGTCCACCGGCACCGCGATTCGCACGGGGGAGGGCACCCCGGCGCGACGGGCGATGCCCGCGCCGACGGCGAGGAACAGCGCATTGGGGGTGCCGCCGTCGGCCTCGGCCGCCCGGTCCCATCGTGCGGCGTCGATGTCGAGCAGCGCGGTGACCGGCCTGGCGGTGACCGGCCGGGGCGCCGGGCCGTCGCCGGAGGCGGGGGAGTAGCGCACCCCGCGCAGGCCGCGACCGACCCGGCGGATCAGGTCGACGGCATCGCGGACATCCGACGTGCGCTCGGCGCTCGGTGCTTCGACCGTGCCGGCGAGGCCGTCGGTGACGGCGTCGAGCAGGCCGCGGGCGTCGACCAGCACGTGGGAGCACACGAGCGAGACGACGGTGCCGCCACCGTCGAGGGGGGCGGCCGTCAGGGCCCAGCCCGGGTGCCGCTCCGGGTCGACGTCGACCTCGGCCTGCGCGTCCGCCCACGCGAGGATGCCGTCGTCGGGGATCGGGGCGGTCGGGTAGTGCAGGGGCCGCGATTCGACGCTCGGTTCGAATCGGGGGCGTGCGCCGGGCACGCGGGATCGTACGACCCGCCGGCCGAGCGGACCGCCGGCGAGGGCGTCGTGCAGGGAGATCAACAGCGGCAGGTCGACGGTGTCGTCGCTGCGCCACAGCCCCTGCATGACCACCGGCAGGCCGAATCCTCGGTGCCGGTGCAGGAAGATCTCGTCCACCACGCTGAGCCGGTTCACACCTTCGACCGTAGCGCCGACCGTTGACCCAAGGGATGAACTGAGGTTCAATTCTTGCGTGGCCTACCGCCGGACCGCTGCCGTCGAGCAGCGACTCGAAGACCGCCGTGCCGCGATCGCCGCCGCCGCGGTCGCGCTGCTCTCCGAGCACGGCTACCGCGCGCTGTCCATCGCCGCCGTCGCCGAACGCGCCGGAGTCGCCACCGGCACCGTCTACCGTCACTACACCGACAAGTCCGACCTGATGGTCCGGATCTTCCGCGACCTGTGCACCCGCGAGGTCGAGGCCGTGACCGCCGCAGCCTCCGCCGCCGGGTCCGGCACCGGAAAGGTCGCCGCGATCGTCGAGACCTTCGCGCAACGGGCGCTGCGCAACCCCCGGCTCGCCTACACCCTGCTCGCCGAACCGGTCGACGCGGCACTCGACGCGGAACGGCTCGTGCTCCGCCGCGCGTTCGCGGCCGCGTTCGCCGACGCGATCGGGTACGGCATCGGCACCGGCGAGTTCCCCGAGCAGGACACCGGCCTCGCCGCGGCCGCCCTCGTCGGCGCGGTCGGCGAGGTGCTCACCGACCCCCTGCACACCGGTGCCGCCGCGACCGGCACCATCCCCGACCTCACCGTATTCGCCCTCCGAGCACTGGGAGTTCCCCGATGACCCCGATC
>NZ_JADZGH010000263.1:29879-37865 GCF_015865005.1 Rhodococcus sp. CX | reverse complement strand
TGCCCTGGTGACCGGCGCGCGGGTGGTGCTGCTGCGGCTGCCGCGGTCGCTGAGCGCGCTCGCCGAGATCGCCGAGACGATCGCCCGCCACGCCGACCCCGACGTCGTCGTCTTCGCCGGTGGTCGCGACAAGCACATCTCCCTGGCCATGAACGACGTGCTGGGACGTTCCTTCGCCGACGTGCAGGCCTCCCGCGGACGGCAGAAGTCGCGGGTGCTCACCGCCCGCACCCCGATCCCGGGCCCGTTCACCTATCCGGTGACCGAGACCCTGGCCGACATCGACCTGACGGTCGTCGCGCACGGAGCCGCGTTCGCCGGTCCGCGCCTCGACATCGGCACCCGGTTCCTCCTCGAGTTCCTGCCGCGTATGCGTCCGGACGCGGCGGTGGCCGTCGACCTGGGCTGCGGGACCGGGATCCTCGCGGTGTCCCTGGCCCGGCAGAACCCGGACCTGCGGGTCGTCGCGACCGACCAGTCCGCGGCGGCGCCGACCGGGTGGAGGTGCTGCGCGACGACGCCGCCTCGACGCTGCCCGACGACTCCGTCGACCTGGTGGTCTGCAATCCGCCCTTCCACGTCGGCGCCGCGGTGCACACCGGTGCCGCCGAGAAGATGTTCGATGCCGCCGCCCGGATCCTGCGCGACGGCGGCGAACTGTGGACGGTGTACAACTCGCATCTCAACTACCGGGGAACCCTGCGGCGGGTCGTCGGACGGACCGACATGGCGGGACGGAACCGCAAGTTCACGGTGACCAGGTCCGTGCGAACCCGGTAGAGTCCGGTTCGTCCGATCTCGAGTGTGCCGGGCCGGTGTCTGCGGGAACTCCCGCGACCCGCAGCACGTTGAACGGACAGAACCGACCACGAGAAGGGATGTGCACGGTGCGCACCACCAGTAACCCGGTGTTCCGCAACCTGCCCAAGCAAGAGGGCGGCGGATACGCCACGTTCGGCTCTGCGACGGCGGGCGCCGCGCAGGTCACCCAGCAATTCGGTCAGCCGCAGTACGCGCAGCAGGATCAGTGGGCCCGCCCCGCGACCACCCGCGCGATGACCATCGACGACGTCGTGACCAAGACGGGCATCACCCTCGGTGTGCTGACGGTCTCGGCGCTGGTCTCCTACTTCCTGGTCAACTCCAATGTGAACCTGGCCGCGCCGTTCGTCATCGGCGGCGGTCTGGTCGGCCTGGTGCTGGTCCTCGTCGCGACCTTCGGCCGCAAGATGGACAACCCGGCGATCGTCCTCGCCTACGCCGTCGCCGAAGGTTTCTTCCTCGGCGCGCTGTCGTTCATGTTCACCGACATCACGTTCGGTGGAGCAGGCGGATCGACCCTCATCGCGCAGGCCGTTCTCGGCACGTTCGGTGTCTTCTTCGGCATGCTCGTCGTGTACCGGACCGGCGCGATCCGCGTCACCCCGCGACTGACCCGCATGATCGTGGGCGCGCTGATCGGCGTGCTGGTCCTGGCCCTGGGCAATCTCGTCGCCGGCTTCTTCATCGACGGCGGCCTGGGCCTGCGTGACGGCGGCGCTCTCGCCATCGTCTTCAGCCTCGTCTGCATCGGCATCGCCGCGTTCAGCTTCCTGCTGGACTTCGACGCCGCCGACCAGCTGATCCGCGCCCAGGCGCCGGAGAAGGCCGCGTGGGGCGTCGCGTTCGGTCTCACCGTCACCCTGGTGTGGCTGTACGTCGAGATCCTGCGACTGCTGAGCTACTTCCAGAGCGAATAGTCCTGCCCTGAACCTCGCCTGCCCGTGCGTGTTTTCGGTAGTTCCCACTACCGAAAACACGCACGGGCAGCGGTGTTTCTGTCGTGTTTCCGCCCGGCCGCCGAGACGGCCGCCGGGCCGGACCACATCGTGAAATGAGAACATGGAGCCATGCGCATCGCGGAAACCGTCGTCGACCTGATCGGGAACACCCCCCTCGTCAAGCTCAACTCGGTCGTCAAGCCGGGCTCGGCGCTCGTCGCGGCGAAAGTGGAATACCTCAACCCCGGCGGCAGCTCGAAGGACCGCATCGCGGTCAAGATGATCGACGCCGCCGAGGCGTCCGGCGCGCTGAAGCCGGGCGGCACCATCGTCGAGCCGACCTCCGGGAACACCGGCATCGGCCTGGCCCTCGTCGCGCAGCAGCGCGGCTACAAGTGCGTGTTCGTCTGCCCCGACAAGGTGAGCGAGGACAAGCGCAACACCCTCAAGGCGTACGGCGCCGAGGTCGTCGTGTGCCCGACCGCGGTTCCGCCGGAACACCCGGACAGCTACTACAGCGTCTCCGACCGCCTCGCCCGTGAACTGCCCGGCGGCTGGAAGCCCGACCAGTACTCCAACCCCGGCGGCCCGGAAAGCCACTACGAAACCACCGGCCCGGAGATCTGGCGCGACACCGACGGCAAGGTCACGCACTTCGTCGCGGGTGTCGGCACCGGCGGCACCATCACCGGCACCGGCCGCTACCTCAAGGAGGTGTCCGGCGGGAAGGTCAAGGTCATCGGCGCCGACCCCGAGGGCTCGGTGTACTCCGGCGGCACCGGCCGCCCCTACCTCGTCGAAGGTGTCGGCGAGGACTTCTGGCCCAGCGCATACGACCCGTCGATCCCCGACGAGATCATCGCCGTCTCCGACGCCGACTCGTTCGAGATGACCCGGCGGCTCGCCCGCGAGGAAGGCCTGCTCGTCGGCGGTTCGTGCGGCATGGCGGTCGTCGCCGCCCTGAAGGTCGCCGAGCGTGAGGGCCCCGACGCGCTCGTCGTGGTGCTGCTTCCGGACGGTGGCCGCGGCTACCTGTCGAAGATCTTCAACGACAAGTGGATGGCGTCCTACGGCTTCCTGCGTTCGCCGCTCGACGGCAAGCCCGACGATTCCACCGTCGGCGACGTGCTGCGCGCCAAGTCCGGCGACCTGCCCGACCTGGTGCACACCCACCCGTCGGAGACCGTGCGCGACGCCATCGAGATCCTCCGCGAATACGGCGTCTCCCAGATGCCGGTCGTCGGTGCGGAACCGCCCATCACCGCCGGTGAGGTCGCCGGGTCCGTCAGCGAACGGGAACTGCTCAGCGCCGTGTTCGAAGGCCGCGCGAAGCTCGCCGACTCGGTCGCCGAGCACATGAGCCCGGCCCTGCCGCTGATCGGTGTCGGCGAGTCGATCGGTGCCGCGACCAAGGCGTTCGGCGACACCGACGCGCTGATGGTCATCGACGACGGCAAGCCCGTCGGCGTCATCACCCGCCACGACCTGCTCGGTTTCATCAGCGCCGGTTCCTGACGGACGAACACTGCAGTCCGGTGACGTCTTCGACGTCGCGGTCCGGTGACGTCGAAGACATCACCGGACCGCGGTGTCTCCGATGTCGATAGGCTGGACCGCATGAGTGAGCAGCACAGCCACGGATTCTCCACCCGAGCCGTCCACGCCGGATACGATCCGCAGACCGGCGCGGTCAATGTGCCGATCTACGCGAGTTCGACGTTCGCGCAGGACGGCGTCGGCAACATGCGCAGCGGATTCGAGTACGCCCGGACCGGCAACCCGACGCGGCGACCGCTCGAAGCGAACCTCGCCGCACTCGAAAACGGAACCTACGGACGGGCGTTCGGTTCCGGCATGGCCGCCACCGACTGCGTCCTGCGGTCGGTGCTGCGCCCCGGCGACCACCTGGTGATCCCCAACGACGCGTACGGCGGCACGTTCCGTCTCATCGACAAGGTTTTCACCCAGTGGGGCATCGAGTACACGCCGGTCGCGGTCAACGATGTCGACGAGGTGCGCGCGGCGATCCGTCCCGAAACCAAGCTGGTGTGGCTCGAGACGCCGACGAATCCGCTGCTCAACATCGGCGACATCGCCGCGATCGCCGAGGTCGCGCATGCCGGTGACGCAAAGCTGGTGGTGGACAACACTTTTGCTTCTCCGTACCTGCAGCAGCCGCTGACGCTCGGCGCCGATATCGTGCTGCACTCGACCACGAAGTACATCGGCGGCCACTCCGATGTGGTCGGCGGCGCGCTGGTGACGAACGACGAGGAACTCGACCACAAGTTCGGGTTCCTGCAGAACGGCGCCGGTGCCGTGCCCGGACCGTTCGACGCGTACCTGACGCTGCGCGGCATCAAGACGCTCGCGCTGCGCATGGAGCGGCACAGCGACAACGCCGAGCAGATCGTCGATCTGCTGTCCGGCCACAAGGCCGTGAGCCATGTGCTCTACCCGGGGCTCGAGTCCCATCCCGCACACGAGGTCGCCGCCAAGCAGATGCGCCGGTTCGGCGGCATGATCTCGGTGCGCCTGGCGGGCGGCCGGGAGGCTGCGCTGGACTTCTGCAAGCGCACCGAGATCTTCACGCTCGCCGAATCCCTCGGCGGCGTCGAATCGCTCATCGAACACCCGGGCGCGATGACGCACGCGTCGACCGCCGGTTCGGTGCTGGAGGTGCCGGACGACCTGGTTCGCCTGTCGGTGGGCATCGAGGACGCCGCCGACCTGCTCGCGGACATCGAGCAGGCGCTGGGATAGACGACACGGTCCGCCGGTCGGTTGCGTCCTGCGACCGGCCGGCGGACCCGTACGATCGACAGTTGTGAGCACAGACCTCGACGCCCTCACCGACGCCGCACTCGATGTGCTCCGTCGGCACGGACCGCTGACCGACGACGACCTCGCCGCGCATCTCGCCGACGAGGGATTCGGTGACGCCGACGAACTGGGGTACGCGGTCGTCGACCTCGATCATCCGTACCTCGACCTGCTTCCGGACGGGCGCAACGTCGCCGTCGACACGCTGCTCGAGGGGCGGGTGTTCACCCACCGTCTCTCGGCTGCGGAGATCGCGGCCGACGCGACCGGCGCCGACGAGCTCGGCCTGCCGACGAGAGCGCTGTGGGGCAACCCGGACGAGGACCGCGTGGAGTACGTCTTCAACGACTCGGAAGACGAACGCCTCGTCGAGCGGGGTATCGGGGACGGTGACATTCCGGACGAGGACATCCTGCTGCTCCCGCCGGGAACGTTCGCGGGGTGGTCGCCCGGTGACGTGGTGGCGTTCACCGTGACCGACGGACGTGTGCAGTGGCGACGCGTCGACGGCGACCTCGCCGCCGGGCCCGACCTTGCGGCCGGCATCGGTGCCGACACCGAGTTCCCGGTTCTGCTCGAAGATGTGTTGCTGAGTCTCGTGGCAACCGATCCGGCCGCATTCGCCGAACCGGCCGTTCCGTTGAACGAGTGGATCGACGCCGCCGGTTTCGACCGGCATCAGGACGACATCGCGCCGCGCGGTTTCGACTTCGCCGAATACCTGCGCGAACAGCGGCTCGCCGTCTATGCCGAGGAGCTCGACCTCGACCGGGAAGCCGTCCCGGACGTGCTGATGTTCGTCGGGCTCGTCGAGTCGATCGAGGACGGTGACGAGCTCGACCCGCAGTTCGTCGAGCACGGCGCCGGGCTGTACCGGCATCTCGCCGACCCGTACGTCGCCGCGGTGGCGCTGGGGCAGGTCATCGAACACGAACTTGCGCCGGCGGCGCTCGCGCAGGCGGCAGAAGTGTTGCTGTCCTTCGGATCTCGCGAACTTGCCGCACCTGCGCACTGGTTCGCCGGACGGGCCGCCGAATACGACGGACGGATGCGGGATGCCGAGCGCCACTACGAGCAGTCGGCCGGAGCCGATGTCGAGTTCGTACCGAGCCTGATCGACCTCGCCCACTTCGCATCCGACCGCGGGGACGCGGTGCGTGGCCTCACCCTCCTCGACCGGATCGAAGGCGGCGACGAAGAGCCCCTGTACGAACTACTGCAGTTCTTCCGGCCCGTCGACCGGCCCGACCTCGGCCGCAACGACCGCTGCTGGTGCGGTTCCGGACGCAAGTACAAGGTGTGCCACCTCGGCAAGGCCGATCACCCGCTCACCGAGCGCGCCGCATGGCTGTATCAGAAGGCCGCGATGCACACCGACCTCCCGCGATGGTCCGTTGTGCAGTTCGCGCTCGCCGAGAATCGCGTCGCCGCCCTCGACGAGTTCGACGAGGAGTACGCCGAGGCCTTGAACGAGGCGCTCGCCGATCCGCTGATCACCGATCTGGTGCTGTTCGAGTGCGGGGCGTTCGCCGAGTTCGTCGAGCAGCGCGGTTACCTGCTGCCCGAGGACGAACTGGACCTGGCCAGGCAGTGGCTGGAGGCGAAGCGCTCACTGTACGAGGTCGAACGGGTGCAGCCGGGTGTGTCGGTGACCGCGCGGGATCTGGTCACCGGCGAGACCGTCGAGATCAGCGACCGTGTCGCGAGCCGGCAGGTCGGCGCAGGGGAACTGTTGCTGACCCGCCTCGTGTCCGTCGGCGACGCGTGGCGGATCGTCGGCGAGATCCAGCGGATCGCCGAGGAGCAGCGGGCCGCGATGCTCGAAGTCCTCGACGACCCGGACCTCGACCCCGCCGCGCTGGTCGACCCCTTCTCGGACGAGGCCGACTGACACGGGTCGACCGGCACAGGTCACGGATACGGCAGGACGGTCGCACCCCGCGCGTCCAGCGCCACGGCCATCAACGAAATCTCCTGGTGCTGTTCGTCGACGAGTGCGGTCGCACGGGTGCGCACGGCCGGCACCGCGGTCGTGTGCGCCACATCCGCCGCCATGTCGATCCCGCCCTGATGATGGCGAATCATCAACTGCAGGAACAAGATTTCACGCTCGGGGCCGGTGGCGTCGTGCAGGCGGGTCAGTTCCTCGTTCGTCGCGACGCCCGGCATGCCGACATGGTCGTGCCCGGTCGGCTGGGCGGGTGCACCCGCGAGTTCCAGCCAGCCGGTGAGGATTCCGATCTCCTGCACCTGCGACGTACGGATCTGCGCGGCGAGCGCACGCACGTCCGGCGCGACGTCCCGGCCGAGCATGTCGGCCATGGTGATCGCCTGTTGATGGTGCATCGACATGGCCTGCGCGAACGCGATGTCGCCGTCGGTGAGCGCCACCGTCGCGGTCGCGGGGCCGGGATCGGTGCCGCCGCCGGACGAGATCCGTCCGACCGCGACACCGAGCGTCAGGCACAGTACGGCCACGGCGAGTACCAGCGTGGTGCGACGTGTCGTGCTCATCGCGGCGGATACACCGCCGGATCCAGTTGCAGCGCCATGAACCCGTTGTCCATGCACGTCACATACAGCTTGTCGCCGTGGAATTCCGGTGGCGAGAGGCACCAGTCGGCGGACAGGTCGCCGCCGACGAGCCGGCTGCGCTCGTTGACGATCCCGTCGGTTCCGGTCTCGCCCTGCAGGATCGCGCGGGCGACGGACAGAGTGCCGATGATCGGCGGGGCCGCGATCGATCCGAGCGTCGCGTGCAGCGAATTCGGCAACTGCAGGTTCTTCCCGGTCTGCGCGGGCGGGTTGAAGTACGCGATCTCCCGGAACCGGTCCGGGTCCGTCACGTCGAACACCCGGATGCCGGACTGGATCCAGCCGCACGCCATCGCGCGCGGATCGTCGGGGCGGTCGACGGTGCAGTAGTGCGCGTCGTAACCGAAGGCACCGTTCGCGGCGCTGCTCGACGCCCAGCGGTTCTGGTTCTCCGGCAGGTTGATCGCGAGCTTCGCGCTGGTGCGCCAGCGCGGGGCGGCCGGGTCGGCGATGTCGAACAGTTTCACGCCGCCGGAGCCGCCTTCGTCGACGGTGAAGATGTGCGGCACGCCGTCGTACGTGACGTACACGCTGTGCTGGCTGAGCAGGCCGTCGGTCCAGAACTTCGAACCCAGATGCGGCAGCGGATGGCCGATCACGGTGCGCGGCGGCCGATTCTGCACCGCCGAGACGTCGAGGATCGTCATCCCGGCCAGATTCGACAGGAACATGGTGTTCCCGTCCGGCGTGAATCCCATGCCGTGCGCGGCGACACCGGTGAGGCCGCCCCACACGACCATCGGCTGCGTGGGATCGGTGAGATCGACGGCGCTGACCCAGCCCGGAGCGATCCCGGACGCCCAGTAGG
>NZ_JADZGH010000263.1:19052-29869 GCF_015865005.1 Rhodococcus sp. CX | reverse complement strand
GGCACCGGCATGTTCGGCAGCGAACCGGTGGTCGTGTTCAGCAACCGGGGGTGTGCGCAGTCCTCGGAGATGTCGTACACCGAGATGTAGCCGGCGCTTTCGATCAATCCGACGCCGGTGCCGACGAGCAGACCGCGCCCCTCGTGTACCTTCAGCGATTCCCAGGTGCCGCCGACCATCGCCGGTTCCGTGAGCACCTCTGTGCGTACCGGATGCGCCGGGTCGCCGACGTCGAGAACCTGCACACCGGCGTCCTCGCCGAGGAGATTGGTGGGGAAGGTCGACGCGATGTATGCGCAGTCGCCGTAGGTGGGGCTGATCGGACCGGCGCCCTGGCCCTGGTACTGCCCGATCAGGTCGATGTTGCAGTTGTATCCGCCGGTGCTGCGGCCGGAGGTGCGGTCCGCGAGCGGGACCTCGCCCTGGATCCCGGTCTCCACCAGATCTCCCGGCCGGCAGGACGCCGGGTCGACCGCGGTGGGCCACACGCCGGTGACTTCGTCGAATCCCGACGGCGGTTCTGCCGAGGCGACGGCGGAGCCGGCGAGGAGGACGGTGGCGGTGGCGAACGTGGTCACAGCCCTGATCGCGCGCCTCATCGGGTGGTTTCCACCAGGTCCCGCAGTACCGCGGTGACCTCGTCGGGGCGTTCGAGTGGCCCGCAGTGGCCCGAGTCGAGTTCGTGCAGACCCAGGGGGTGCTGCAGCCGCGCGGCGATCGCCTGCGACCGCGCAGGCGGGGCGATCCGGTCGTGACGTCCCGAGATCACCACTGCCGGAACCGGAACGTGCGCCGGGTCGACGTCGGTCACCATGTTCACCAGCAGTGCGCCGTAGCCGCCGCGTCCACGCGCGGAGGTCGCGGCGAGGATCACATCGACCTCGCGGGCGACCGACGGGTCCGCGGTGGCACCGACCGCGACACGGGCGAGCAGTTGCCGGCGCAGCGGCAGGCGACGCGGCAGCGGGAGACCTGCCGCGGGTGCCACCGACTGCGCCAACCGGCGACGCAGCGCGAGCGTGCGTTCGGGGCCGCGGAGGAACCGCAGGTTGTCGAGGATGTCGCCGGGCGTGGTGTTCACCAGCGCGACCGCCGACACCCGGGACGCCGCGTCCGCCGCGTACTTCTGCGCCCAGCTCATCACCGCGATTCCGCCCATCGAATGTCCCGCGACGACGGCGCGCTGCCCGTCCGGGACGGTCGCGGTCAGCACCGCCTGCAGATCGTCGGCGAGATGGTCGAGTTCGTAGTTGCCGGCGCGCGGGGCGTCGCTGCGGCCGTGCCCGCGATGGTCGAAGGCGACGACCCGGAACTCGCTGCTCAGATCACGAATCTGGTTGCGCCAGAACAGTGTCGAACACAGGATGCCGTGTGCCAGCACGATCGTCGGGGCGTCGTCCGGTCCGTGGATCTCGGCGTGCAGGCGGGTACCGTCGGCGCTGCGCACGTCGACGACCCGGGCATCGGGATGCGAGTGCGTGCGGCGTTCCGCGCGGCGCAGTGCCCGGCGCGCCTGCGGCACCATACGGACGGTCCGGGGCAGTCGCGGTAGCACGGTGCGCGACGTCGCGGCGAGCGCGGCGAAGGCGCGTTCGTGGCTCCGGGTCCAGCGCATGCCGAACATCTCGCGCAGGTCCGGTGGCAGCAGACCGCCGGTGATCAGGGTCAGGACCCGTCCGGCGATCGGCCGTGAGGTGAAGTTCCAGAGGAACTTGTTGCCCACCAATGGAATCGGGGGAGGCTGCGGCGATCCGACGACCGCGAGGACACGGTCGGTGATGTCCGAGCGTTCCAGCCGGGTCGCCGACATCTGGTCGAACCACGCGCAGAAGGCCGCCCAGTCGGCGGGCATGTCCTGCTCGCGGACGCCGTACAGCCGGCCCACCCGGCGCATCTCCAGGTAGAACTGCTCGACCTCGCCGGGACGCCAGCCGCGCCCGAGGAGTTTCTGCTGGGTGTACACGCCGTGCACCAGGCTCGCGTGAACCCAGTGGAACGCTTCGGGATTCAGTGAACTCCAGCGTGATCCGTCGGGATTCGTGCCCTTGATCGAGCGATGCAGATTCCGCAGGCGGCGTGCCGTGGCGAGCGCTTCCTCCTCTCCGTAGACGACGCCCATGATCATGTCGAGGGTGCGTTCGGCGCGCCCGTACGGGTCGGATTCGAAGACCGAGAATTCGCGCACGCCCGTCGCGACGATCGGATGCGCCACGTCGATCAGCAGCCGCCGCGAGGCGCCGAGTACGAACGTCAGGTCACCGAACACCGACCAGGCGACGGAATCCGGACCCAGCGGGGGCGGATCGAGGGGCGTGGTCTCCGGATGGGGGCGTGTCTCCACCGCGTTCGTCATGAGATCATTGGTAGCAGAATAGTCTCAGGTGCGATAGTGGATGGATGACCCGCCCCGGTGCGTCGCTACCCAGTCTTTTCGGTCGCGCGATCGAGCAGGTGTCGTCGGCGCCGGAGGCGGACGACGGGGTGTTCGACGCCGCGCTCGCCGTACTCGCCGAGCGCGGCACCCGGGCCGCGACGATGGACGACGTGGCCGCGCGCTCGGGGGTCAGTCGCGCGACGCTCTTCCGCCGTTTCGGCGGGAAGGACGCGCTGTTCGAGGCGGCGCTGGCGCGCGCGCTGCGCGGGTTCCTCGAAGAGATCGGCACGACCTTCCTCACGGTCACCGATCCGGTGGAACGCATCGAGGCGGCCTTCGTCGCGTGCCTGCGCTTTCGCCGTCGGTTCATCGCGGGGAACTCGGATCCGGCGCACGGTGCCACCCTGGTGGCGATGCTCTCGGCCGGTGACCCCTCGCCCCTCGAACTCGGCCGGCGGTTCATCGCCGCCCGCATCGTGGCCGGCCAGGCGGAGGGCGTCCTGCCTGCGGCGGACGCGGACATCCAGGCCGACGCGATCATCCGCCTGACGCTCAGCTATCTCGTGCTGCCCAGTGCCGTCTACGACCTCGACGACATCGAGGTCGCACGCTCGGTGGCCCGCAAGGCGATCGCGCCGCTGGTCACCGGCATTCCGGGCTGAGCGCTGCGGCGCTTCGCGGCCGGGCGCCCCTGTTCCGGGGCGGAATTTCTGTAACCTCTGGTACCGGGATTGTACCGGGGGCGGTCGAACATGAGCCGACTTATTGAAACACGTTCTTACATATATGTGATATGAACGTGGTGAAACGACACCGGTGATCGACATCACAACGTACGGTGAAGTCGTTCCGGATCTGGATGGTGGGGAGTTCGCGTATGTCAGTCGACGCGTCGGCCGTGATCGTTGCAGTGGCTACGGCCGCAAGCGCCCTGGTACAGGGGGGCCGACATTCCGGCGGAGATCAAGGACCAGGTCACACAGGTCATCGAATCGTTCGAGGCGTCCGCGCCCGGCGTCGACCAGCAGGTAACGGACATGATCGCGACGCTGCCCGAAGCAGTTCGGCCGGCGGCGCAACAGGCGGTCGTGGACGCCACGGCCTCCGTGGCGGCCGCGATCGAACCGCATCTTCCGCCCGAGGCGGCCGCGGCCCTCGTGACACCCCCGGAAAGCGCGGGACCCCCGCCCGGCCTGGCACCCGCCGCTCCGGCGCCGCGACCGAATCCGTTCGCGGTGACACCGCCGCCCGCGGTCGCGACCGGGCCGGTTGCGCAGGCCCCGGCCGGAATCACCGTCGGCGGCATCACGCTGCCGTCGATCCCGGCGATCCTGCCCGGAACGAGCCTCGCCCCGATCGGGGCCGTCGCGGTCTTCGCGCCGTGGCTCAAGAAGGCCGGGTCGCTGTGTGAGGGCATCACCGCGCCCGTGCTCGCCGCCCTGTACTCGGCCGAGAACGGCTTCCGCTACGGGCCCACCGCGCCGGTCTCGCCGACCGGCGCGAAAGGCCCGGGCCAGTTCATGCCGGGCACGTGGGACGCATACGGCAAGGACGCCGACGGCGACGGGATCGCGGACGTCCTCGGCATCGCCGATCCGGTGATGGCATCCGGTGCGCTGCTCTGCGACAACTACAAGCTCATCGACGACTGGAAGAAGCGCGGCCTGGTGCAGGGCGACACCCTGGACCTGACACTGGCCGCGTACAACGCCGGTATCGGCGCGGTCCGTCGCTCGGGCGGTATGCCGTCGGGCTCACCCGACTACGAGAACCAGACCAAGCCCTACGTCGCGAAGATCCGCGCGACCGAAGCGGCGTTCTCCCGGTTGCTGTCGCCGTTCCTGGGCCTGGGCCTGCCCGGCATCACCGATGCCGGCAACAAGGTCGTCGACCTCGCATTCCGCTTCCTGGGCCTGCCCTACGTGTGGGGCGGCGGCAACATCAACGGTCCGTCCGGCGGCGGCTTCGACTGCTCCGGGCTCACGTCCTACGCCGTCTATGCCGCGACCGGCACCGTGCTGCCGCGCACCTCGGAAACCCAATGGCACGTCGGCACCGAGATCCCGCTGGATCAGGCCCGGCCCGGCGACCTGCTGTTCGGCAACTGGCAGGCCGGGGGACCGGGACACGTCGCCATCTACATCGGCGGCGGCCAGATGGTGCACGCGCCCACGACCGGGGATGTCGTCCGGGTCGGCGCGGTCTTCCCCGACATGAAGGCCCGCAGGATCTTCTGAGTCCGGGCACGAGAAAGGCCCCGACCGCACGGTCGGGGCCCTTCTCAGGCGTTCGACAGGACCGGCCGTGGATTCACGGCCGTCCGATCAGCCGTGGTACGGCTCCGCGCTGACGAGGGTCACCTTCATGGTGCCGCCGTTGGGCAGGACGTACTCACGGGTCTCGCCGACCTTCGCCTCGAGCAGCGCGCCGCCGAGCGGGGAATTGGGCGAGTAGATCTCGATCTCGTTGCTGCGCGCACCCTCTTCACGGGTCGCGATCAGGAACGTCTCCTTGTCGCTCTCGTCTCCGTCGTAGTACACCGTGACAACCGATCCGGGCAGCGCGACACCGGACCGGGTGGGCGCAACGCCGACCTTCGCGGCACTGAGCAGCTCCTGGAGCTGGCGAATCCGGGCCTCCTGCTGGCCCTGTTCCTCGCGGGCGGCGTGGTAGCCGCCGTTCTCCTTGAGATCACCCTCTTCGCGGCGCTCGTTGATCTCGGCCGCGATGATGGGACGATTCGCGATGAGCTGGTCGAGTTCTGCCTTGAGTCGGTCGTACGACTCCTGTGTCAGCCAGGTGCCCTGGGTCTCGGTCATCCTCGATCACTTCCTTCGGGTTGGAGCCCCCGGCTCCGTCGACAGGCCGCGCACATGCAGCGACCACGACAGCATGGGCTCCTGATCGTTACCCCCACTGGGTGTGGTGAACGGAGCCGTACTGCCTACTATGCAGCAATACACGGCCCCAAAGGGTGGAACCGTGTATCCGACTATTCTAGCACCAACGCGGATCCGGGGACGGAAAGCCGCTGTTCGTTCAGGGCGTGTGCAGATATTCGGGAACGACGAAGCTGCAGCCGTAGATGTCGCCCATGCCGGGGCGCTGAGAGGTCTTCACCGTCGAATTCAGGACGACCGTTCCGGAGTCGGACGGCGGGATCAGCACCTCGCGACGACCGGTCTCCTGGCCGTCCTTCGACCGGGCCCGGATCACGCAGACCGCCTCCTGCGAGGGGTCCCGGCGGGTCACCGTGAACTGGAGGTCGACGGTCGAATCGTCGATGACCTCGAAGGTGATGATCTCCGATTCGATCTCCGACCGGCCGAACTGCAGATACACCACGAACGCCAGGGCCAGACCGACGGCGACACTGATCGCACCGAGAACCCACTTGCGGGTGCGCCGGGACGAACCGCCGGCCGTCGGGTAGCGGCCGGCCGGGTATCTGTCGTTCGCGGTGGTGTTGCTCATCACTTTGCTTTCGTGCCCGTCTGCGCGGGCCCGGGGCCACGGCTGACGGAGGACTGGTCAGGTGGAACTATAGGGGAAGGACCGATGTGCCCCGCCTGCGGTGCCGGGCGCGCGGTCGGACAGAGCACACAACGGCGAGGTGGAGGAAACACGTGAGCGGACTACGGCTCATGGCCGTGCATGCCCATCCCGATGACGAGTCGAGCAAGGGTGCCGCCACAACGGCCCGCTACGCGGCCGAGGGGAACGAGGTCCTGGTCGTCACCCTGACCGGTGGCGAACGCGGCGACATCCTCAACCCGGCCATGGACGTCCCGGGCATCCGCGAGCGCATGGAAGAGGTGCGCCGCGAGGAGATGGCCGAGGCCGCCCGAATCCTCGGGGTGCAGCACCGCTGGCTCGGTTTCGTCGACTCCGGCCTGCCCGAGGGCGACCCCAAGCCCCCGCTGCCCGAAGGCTGCTTCGCGCTCGTTCCGCTCGAAGAACCCACCCGCAAGCTCGTCCAGGTCATCCGCGAGTTCCGCCCGCACGTCATGACCACCTACGACGAGAACGGGGGCTACCCGCACCCCGACCACATCCGCTGCCACGAGGTGTCGATGGCCGCCTACGAGGCCGCCGCCGATCCCGACTACCACCCCGAGGACGGCGAGCCGTGGAAGGTTCGCAAGCTGTACTACTCGCACGGCTTCATCCGCCGGCGCATCGAGCTGTTCCGCGACGAGTACGAACGGCGCGGTGAACGCTTCCCGATGGAGGAATGGCTCAACCGCTGGCGCACCGAACAAGGCGACATCATGGCGCGCGTGACCACCCAGATCACCTGCGGCGACTACTTCCCGCAACGTGACGACGCGCTGCGCGCGCACGCGACGCAGATCGACCCCAACGGATCGTTCTTCGCGATTCCCCTGGACATTCAGCAGAAGGTGTGGCCGACCGAAGAATTCGAGTTGGCCAAGACCCGCGTGCACACGGTGATCCCCGAGTCGGATCTGTTCGCGGGCATCGAGGACGGACGAGTGCGATGACGATCGGCATGCTGGCAGCGGACGTTCTGGCGCAGGACCCCGCAGGCCCCGAGTTCGGCAAGGCGTCCCCGGTCGGGCTGGCGCTGATCGTCGTCCTGCTCGTCGCGACGGCACTGCTCATCCGGAACATGAACAAGCGGATCGGCAAGCTGCCCGAGACGTTCCGGCCCGAGCATCCCGAGCCCGATCAGGCCGCCGACGAGGGCACCGACCGGGGCGCGGCCACCGCGCCCGAGATCGAGGGCACCGAAAAGACCGAAAAGAAGGGGTCCGAGAGCAAATAGCTCTCGCTTGTCACGAGCCCCACGCTGCCCGGCGTGGCAGGCTCGGAAGCATGGCCAACCGCCTCCGCCACAGCACCTCGCCCTACCTTCAGCAGCACGCCGACAACCCGGTGCACTGGCAGGAATGGACCGACGCGGCTCTCGCCGAGGCGCGGGAGCGCGACGTGCCGATCCTGCTGTCCATCGGCTACGCGGCATGCCACTGGTGTCACGTGATGGCGCACGAGTCGTTCGAGGACGAGGCGACCGCGGCCGTCATGAACGAGAACTTCGTGTGCATCAAGGTCGACCGGGAGGAACGACCCGATCTGGACGCGGTGTACATGAACGCCACCGTCGCCACGACGGGGCACGGCGGCTGGCCGATGACGTGCTTCCTCACCGCCGACGGTGCCCCGTTCTACTGCGGCACCTACTACCCGAACGTCGCGCGTGGCGGCATGCCGTCGTTCACCGAACTGCTCCAGGCCGTCACCCACACCTGGCGGACCCGCCGCGACGACGTGGCCGGCGCGGCCGGTGCGATCGTGGCGGAACTGCAGCGCAGCAGCAGCGGGCTGCCGGAGGGGGCCCGGCCCGTCGACGCCGCGCTGCTCGACGTGGTCGCCGGCACGGTCGCCGCCGACGAGGACCGCACCCACGGCGGGTTCGGGGGCGCTCCGAAGTTCCCACCGTCGGCGCTGCTCGAAGGGCTGCTGCGCAGCTACGAACGCAGCGGAACGGCGGAGACGCTCGCGGTCGTCGAACGGACGGCCGACGCGATGGCACGCGGCGGCATCCACGACCGGCTCGCCGGGGGTTTCGCCCGGTACAGCGTCGACGCGGCCTGGGTGGTGCCGCACTTCGAGAAGATGCTCTACGACAACGCGCTGCTACTGCGGGTGTACGCCCACCTCGCACGCATCACCGGGCGGGACGCGACGCGGCGCGTCGCCGAGGGCATCGCGGGGTTCCTGCTGCGGGACCTGGGCACCGCCGAAGGCTGCTTCGCCTCCGCCCTCGACGCCGACACCGCAGGCGTCGAAGGCCTGACGTACGTGTGGACACCGGCGCAGTTGATCGAGGTCCTCGGCCCGGACGACGGCGCGTGGGCCGCGCGGCTCTACGAGGTCACCGAGGCCGGCACGTTCGAAGACGGTATGTCGGTGCTGCAGTTGCCGTCGGACCCCGACGACGCCGAACGCGCCGAGCGGGTGCGTGCGCGGCTGTTCGAGGCCCGGCAGTCCCGGCCGCAACCGGGACGCGACGACAAGGTCGTCACGGCCTGGAACGCATTCGCCGTCACCGCACTCGCCGAGGCCGGCGCCGCCTTCGGGCGCGCGGACTGGATCGACGCCGCCGCGACCTGCGCGCGTCGCCTTCTGGAGACGCACCTCGTCGACGGGAGGCTGCGGCGCGCGTCGCTCGGTGGTGTCGTCGGCGCACCCGTCGGCGTGCTCGAGGACCACGGAGCCCTGGTCACCGCGTTGCTCGCGCTGTATCAGGCGACCGGCGACCCGTCGTGGATCGCACCGGCCCGCGACCTGGCCGACATCGCGCTCGCGCATTTCGCCGACCCTGAGCAGCGGGGCAGCTGGTTCGACACCGCCGACGACGCGGAGACGCTCGTCGCCCGGCCCCGCGACCCGATCGACGGCGCCACCCCGTCGGGCGCGGCGCTCGTAACCGAGGCGCTGCTGACGCTGTCCGCGGCGGTCGAGGACGGCGGTCGCTACCGGGAGGCCGCCGACGCGGCGCTCGCCACCGCCGCATTGCTGCTCGAACGGGCACCCCGATCGGCCGGGCACTGGCTCACGGTCGCCGAGGCCGCGGTGCGCGGTCCGATCCAGGTGGCCGTCGTCGGCGGGGGAGAGCTGCTCGACGTCGCGCGGCGGACGGCTCCGGGCGGATCGCTCGTGGTGGGCGGTGAACCTGAGTCGTCGCCGCTGTTCGCCGGTCGGTTCCTCGTCGACGGAGCGCCGGCGGCCTATGTGTGCCGCGGGTTCGTGTGCGATCGGCCGGTGATCTCGGTGTCGGACCTGCGCGCCGCGCTGGCCGTCGGGTGACCGATCAGGCCCACGCGGACGTGGTGCGGTAGCCGAGGAAGTCGCCCGCGCTGGTGACCGGGGCTTCGAGCATGCCCGCGCACGCGTCGATGAGGAAGTTGGCGAACCCGGTCCAGTCCGGCTCCACGTCCTCTCGTTCGAGCCGTTCCTCGTAGTCGGCGCACGCGTCGATGACCAACCGTCCCAGCAGCCACGAACGCCCGGTGTACACCGAGTCCGGGAGCTCGGACACGTATGCCCGGACCCGCTGGACGAGATCCTCCACGATCGGGTCCGCGATGGTGTTCGCGGCGACGGTCTCGACCATCGACGGCACGGTCCTGAGCTGCTGGAGGAACCGTGCCCGCCAGCTCGGGACGGGCATCGACGCGAGCTGATCGGTGAAGGGAATGATCAAGCAGCCCAACAGGTCCCGCAGTCCCGGGTCGGGTCCCAGCAGTGCGACGAGTTCTCTGCGCCGGGCTGCGGCGTCCTCGGAATAACGGAGGAGCGTGGCGCGCACGAGTTCGTCCCGGCTGCCGAAGTGGTAGCTCACGGCGGAGTGGTTCGCGTTGCCCGCGTGTTCGGCGATGCGCCGGTTCGACACCGCGTCGACCCCGAAGGTGGCGAACAGTTCCTCCGCCGAATCGAGCAGTGCTCGTCGTGCTTGGTCGCCGTAACTGCCCACGATTGGTCCCGTCGCTTTCTCTCGCTCGGGTCACAGTGTGCCCCGACGCCGAGTGGGACGAAGGTCACCACGGCTCGGCTTGGCCACTTTAAGACACTCGGCGTAACTTTTTAAGTCAACCAGCGTATTTTTCCGGGCCGGGCCGTGGAGACGACCGGGTCGCCGGAGGGCATCGAGGAGTCCCCGAATTGACCGACACCATCACGCTCGAGAAGAACGACCCGCCGGGCGGCGAACCCACCGAGGCCGAACTCGCCCGCGCCCGTAAGGAACACATCGGGCGCTACGTCGCGATCTTCGTGATGCCGTTCCTGATGGTCGGGATGATGATCACCGGGTACCTGTACGCGATGCACGCGCCGGCACCGCAGGACATGCCGATCGCCGTCGCCGGTCCCACCCAGCAGGCCTACGACTTCGCGCGTGCGCTCGAGGACGCGGATCCGGACGCCGTCGACGTCCGGATCGTCGCCGACGACGCGGCTGCGCGCGATCTCGTGCTGGCGCGTGAGGTCTCCGGTGCGGTCTCGCTGTCCGACGCCGGCACCGCCACCGTCTACACCGCGGGCGCGGCGGGAGCGTCGCAGTCGTCGCTGGTCACCGGACTGCTGGCCCCGCAGGTCCTCGGACAGGGTCTCGACCTCACCGCCCGGGACCTCGCTCCGCTGCCGGAGAACGACATGGCCGGCCTGGGCGTCATGTTCATGGCGCAGGCACTCATGCTCGCGGGCTACATGCCGCTGAGCATCATGCTGTCCAACTCCCCGGAGTTGCTGCGGTTCCGCCGCATCGTGCCGTTGCTCGCCGGATGGTCCGTCCTGATCGGCAGCCTCGTGTGGCTCGTCGCCGGGCCGATCCTCGGCGTGATCCAGGGCCACACCGCGACCGTGCTGGGAATCTGCTGGCTCTCCATCTTCGCCGTGGGCTCGGTGCAGCTGTTCC
>NZ_JADZGH010000263.1:14895-18942 GCF_015865005.1 Rhodococcus sp. CX | reverse complement strand
CCTCGGACCGATGGCGGTCCTGGCGGGCATGCTCTTCGTCATGGTTCTCGGCGTCCCCGCCTCGAACCTGGGCATGTCGGTCTACTCGTTGCCGTCGATCTACTCGAGCCTGCACGGCTTCCTGCCGACCGCGGCCGCGGGGGAATCGCTGAGGTCGGTCCTGTACTTCGGTGGGGAAGGACTCGGTGGCCACCTTATGGTCCTGGTCCTCGGTGCCGTGCTCGCCCTCGCCGCGACCCTCGGTGTCGACGCCCTGAAGCGTCGCCGCAACCCCGATGCGGGGGACCCCGAGATCACGATGCCCTCGCTCACCAACGGGCCGCGTCCCGAAAGCGATCGGGTCCGCTACCTCACCCTGGCGTTCTTCCCCTTCGCCATGGTCGTGCTGATGCTCTCGATCATGCTCGGCGCGATGTACCAGCCGACGCCGCGCGCGATGCCGGTGACCGTGGTCGCCGGGACGACCGAGCAGGCCGGCCAGGTGGTCGCAGGGCTCGAGCAGAACATGGCTGGTCTGTTCGACCTGCGCACCTCCGACTCGCTCGACGAGGCACGCGCCGAGGTGCAGGACCGCACGATCGTGGCGGCCTTCGTCCTGCCGTCCGCCGCGTCGCCCACCGCGACCCTGATCACCAACGAGGCTGCCGGCATGAGCCAGCAGCAGGTCGTGCAGCGGGTCTTCGACCAGGTGGCCGGCGGCATGCAGGTGCCCCTCACCGTGGAGAACGTCGCCCCGCTGCCGGACTCCGACACGATGGGCACGGTCACGCTCTACGTCGCGATGGGCTGGATCATGTCCGGTTTCATGGTGGTCGTCGTGGCCGGCGGTGCGCAGCCCGCCGCCATGGTCCTGCGGCGCATGCTGCCCATCGCCGCCGGATGGGCGCTGTTCATGCCGGCCGTGCTCTGGGTGATCGCCGACCCCATCACCGGAGCGGTCGACGGGCACTTCCTGCCGCTGTGGGGAGTGGGGATCGTCGCGACGTTCACGACCTCGATGTTCACCCTGGCGCTGCACCGCCTGTTCGGGCTGCTCGCCGTCATCCCCGCGGTCGGGACCTTGATGTTCCTCGGCGTGCCGGCCTCGAACGGCGCGATGTCGATGTACATGACGCCGGAGATCTTCAAGTTCCTGCACGGCGTGCTGCCGATGCCGGCGGCGGTGGAGTCGGTCCGCTCGATCCTGTACTTCGGCGGCGACGCCGTCGGGTCGCACCTGGTCACCTTCGTGATGTGGGGTGTGGTGTCGCTGCTGTTCGTCGTCGCGCTCGATGCCGTCCGGTCACGGAAGGAACTCGCCGAGCAGGCGACCGACGCCTGAACCGCCCCAAACTCCGCAGAACCCCGACCGGCACATCTCGCCGGCCGGGGTTCTCCGGTTCGGGCGGACACGGCCGGTTCAGGCGAACACGACGAGCCAGACCGCGACCGCATGACACAGTGCCGCGAGCACGGTGGCGGCGTGGAAGAACTCGTGATGCCCGAACGTGTGCGGCCACGGGTTCGGCCATTTCGTCGCGTACAGCACCGCGCCGACGCTGTAGAGGATGCCGCCGATCAGCAGGAGCAGCATCGGGACCAGCCCGGCCGTGTCGACCACCGTGCCGGCGACCGGGACGATCGCCCAGCCGAGCAGCAGATACAGGGGCACGCCGACCCAGCGAGGAGCGGTCGGCCACAGCATCTTCAGCGCCACACCCGCCACCGCGCCCGACCACACCACGATCAGGAGGGTGCGGCCGGTGTCCGGCGGGAGGGCGAGGGTCGCGAACGGGGTGTAACTGCCGGCGATGAACAGGAAGATCATCGAGTGGTCGGCGCGCTTCATCCACATGCGGGCGCGGGGATCGTGCCAGTGCACCCGGTGATAGAGGGCGCTGACGCCGAACACCCCGCACACCGTGAGGCTGTAGATCGCGGTCGCGATGCCCGCGGGTGGTTCGGCGATGGTTGCGGCCAGGGCGACGAGCACGATGCCCGCGATCACCGAGACGGCGAACGCCCACAGATGGATCCATCCCCGCAGGCGCGGCTTCACCGGCAGTTCGTCGATCCCGAACACCGCCATGGGCCCGACCCCCTTCGTACTGCTCGGTAACCTACGCAACCGTAGGTTCTTGCTGGAATGTCACGTTACCCCTGTGCCGCCGGCGACGCGTGTGGGTGTGACCACCATCGCGACCGGAGGGTCCGGTGGGCGTAGTGTGACCCCCGTGGTGATGTCGGGGTGAATGCGCGCGGGGTGTTGTATCAGCTGTACGAACGGCGTCTGCTGCGCCAACTCGAAGGTGCTCAGCACCCGCGGCACGTCGCTGTCATGTGTGACGGCAACCGTCGCTGGGCCCGGGAGAACGGTTTCACCGACGTCAGTCACGGCCACCGTGCCGGCGCCCGCAAGATCGCCGAGTTGCTCCGCTGGTGCGACGCGGCGGGCATCGAGACCGCGACGATTTATCTGCTGTCCACGGAGAACCTGCGCCGCGAACCCGAGGAACTCGACGTCCTGATCGAGATCATCACCGACGTCGTGGAGGAGATCTCCGGGCCGGAGCAGAACTGGAGCGTCAAGATCGTCGGCACGCTGGAGTTGCTGCCCGAGGAGCAGGCCCGCCGGCTCAGCGAGGCCGCCTGCCGCACCGAAGGACGCACCGGCACCCACGTCAACGTCGCCGTCGGCTACGGC
Source organism: Rhodococcus sp. CX (assembly GCF_015865005.1). Lineage (NCBI taxonomy): Bacteria > Bacillati > Actinomycetota > Actinomycetes > Mycobacteriales > Nocardiaceae > Rhodococcus > Rhodococcus sp. CX. Next base: position 16,259 of record NZ_JADZGH010000263.1, on the reverse strand, counting down.
GGGCGGCAGGAGATCGTCGACGCCGTCCAGTCGCTGCTGCGGGAGAAGCAGGCCGCCGGGCTGTCCGGTGAGGAACTGATCGAGTCCGTCACCGTCGACGCCGTCGACGGGCACCTCTACACCTCCGGCCAGCCCGACCCCGACCTCGTCATCCGGACGTCGGGGGAGCAGCGGTTGTCCGGGTTCCTGCTGTGGCAGAGCGCGTATTCGGAGATCTGGTTCACCGAGGCCTACTGGCCGGAATTCCGTCGCGTCGACTTCCTGCGCGCCCTACGCGATTTCGCTGCCCGGCACCGCCGTTTCGGGGCGTAGCACCCGGTAGCCGCACCCGTGCCCGTGCGCGTTTTCGGTAGCAGCCGCTACCGAAAACGCGCACGAGGGCGGGGGTCAGAGCTTGCGCAGCCGCAGCCGGTTGATGGCGTGGTCGGCGTCCTTGCGCAGCACCAGCGTCGCGCGCGGACGGGTCGGCAGGATGTTCTCGACCAGGTTCGGCAGGTTGATCGAGTGCCAGATCTCCTTGGCCGCGTTCACCGCATCGCGATCGGACAGGTTCGCGTAGTGGTGGAAGTGCGCGTCCGGATTCGCGAAGGATGTCTTGCGGAGCGCGAGAAACCGTTCCACGTACCACTTTTCGATGTCCTCGATGCGGGCGTCGACGTAGATCGAGAAGTCGAACAGGTCCGAGACCATCAGGCGCGGACCGGTCTGCAGGACGTTGAGGCCCTCGATGATGAGGATGTCCGGCTGCCGAACCACGTGGTACTGACCGGGAATCACGTCGTACGAGATGTGCGAGTACACCGGCGCCGCGACCTCTGCGGCCCCGGACTTGACCTCCGTCACGAAACGGAGCAGCTTCCGGCGGTCGTAGCTCTCGGGAAAACCCTTGCGGTGCATGATGTTCCGACGGATAAGCTCTTTGGTCGGATACAGGAATCCGTCGGTGGTGACCAGGTCGACCCGGGGGTGGTGGTCCCAGCGCGCGAGCAGTGCCTGCAGCACACGCGCGGTGGTGGACTTGCCGACGGCGACCGAACCGGCGACCCCGATCACGAACGGCACCTGCTGGTCCGGGTGTTTCTCCCCGAGGAACGTCGCGGTCGCGGCGAACAACCGCTGCCGGGCCGCGACCTGGAGGTGGATCAACCGCGACAGCGGCAGGTACACCTCGGCGACCTCCGCGAGATCGATCTGCTCGCCGAGGCCGCGCAGGCCGATGAGTTCGTCCTCGGTGAGCACCAGCGGCGTCGCCTTGCGCAGCGTCCGCCACTGCTTGCGGTCGAACTCGACGTACGGGCTCGGCTCGCTCAGACGTGCCATCGACACGGTCCTTCCGTGGCTAGCGAACCGGCGGTGCAGCCCGG
>NZ_JADZGH010000263.1:10534-14724 GCF_015865005.1 Rhodococcus sp. CX | reverse complement strand
GCCGCACGAACGACTAGTGTTCGAAAGCATGGGATCGGACGGTTTCGTGCGTGAATATCTGCTGCTCGGCCTCGCTTTCGACCGGCTCGAGGAGGGCTTCGTCGACGCGTACACCGGCGACGCGTCGCTGCGTCGCCAGGTGGAGAACGCGCCGAAACCGGATCCCCGTGACCTATCCCACACTGCGAACCGGCTCCGCGCGGAACTGGCGGGCGCCGGATTGTCCGACGAACGCACCCGGTTCCTCGACGTGCACCTGCGCGCCATGGAGTGCTCGGCGCGCAAATTCGCAGGTGAGGACATAGCTTTCGTCGACGAGGTCGAGGCGTACTTCGACGTGCGCATCGCCCCCGGCAACGAGGACGACTACCGCGACGCGCATCGTCGTCTCGACGCGCTGCTCCCCGGATCGGGACCGCTCGCCGAACGCCTGCAGGCTCACCGCAAGAGCGAGATCGTGCCCGCCGACCGCCTCGCCGAGTGCGTCGAGGCGTTCTCCAGCGCACTGCGCGACAAGGTTCGGGCCGTGTACCCGCTGCAGGAGGCCGAGCAGATCGAATACGAGGTGGTCGGCGACAAACCGTGGTCGGGTTTCAACTACTACCTGGGGAACTACCGCTCCCGCGTGGCGATCAACTCCGACCTCGAGCAGCACATGTCGCACCTGCCGCGCCTGATCGCGCACGAGGCGTACCCGGGTCACCACACCGAACACTGTCGCAAGGAAGCCGGTCTGGTCGCCGGCGGGCAGGCCGAGCAGACGCTGTTCCTGGTGAACACCCCGCAGTGCCTCATGGCGGAGGGTCTGGCCGACCTCGCGCTCGAGGCGATCGTCGGCCCGGGATGGGGCCGGTGGGCTCAGGAGATCTACGCCGACCTCGGCCTGCGTTTCGACGGCGAACTGGCGGAGCAGCTGCACGAGGCGTCCGCGGGGCTGCTGTCGGTGCGTCAGGATGCCGCGCTGCTGCTGCACGACCGCGGTCGCAGCCACGACGACGTCGCCGCGTTCCTGCAGCGTTGGTCGCTGTCGACCCCGGAACGGGCACGGCAGTCGCTGCGATTCCTGTCCTCGCCGCTGTGGCGCGCGTACATCAGCACGTATGTGGAGGGTTACCGGCTGCTCGGCGGCTGGCTCGAGCGGGTTCCGGCCGGTGCCGAGCGTGCCGAACGGTTCCGCAGGCTGCTCGACGAACCGCTGGTGCCGAGTTCGCTGCGGTGACCTCGATCACGGCGGGGTCCCGGGTTCCTGATTTCGGGATGCGCTTCGTAGACTGGAGGTCGTATCCTGCCGCCCCCAGCTTGGAGAATCCTCGATGACCACCGTGCCTGGCACCGACGTCAACACTGCCTCGCTCGCCGATCTCGACCCGGAAGTCGCGCAGGCGATGGCGGGTGAGTTGTCCCGTCAGCGCGACACCCTCGAGATGATCGCGTCGGAGAACTTCGTTCCGCGCGCCGTGCTGCAGGCCCAGGGCAGCGTGCTGACCAACAAGTACGCCGAGGGCTACCCGGGTCGCCGCTACTACGGCGGCTGCGAGAACGTCGACATCGTCGAGGACCTCGCGCGCAACCGCGCCAAGGAACTGTTCGGTGCCGAGTTCGCGAACGTGCAGCCGCACTCCGGCGCCCAGGCGAACGCCGCGGTGCTCATGGCGCTGATGACGCCGGGCGAGAAGCTCCTCGGCCTCGACCTCGCGCACGGTGGCCACCTCACCCACGGCATGAAGCTGAACTTCTCCGGCAAGCTGTACGACGTCGCGTCCTACGGGGTCAGCAAGGAAGACCACCGTATCGACATGGACGAGGTCCGCGACATCGCGCTGCGGGAGAAGCCGAAGGTCATCGTCGCCGGCTGGTCGGCGTACCCGCGTCACGAGGATTTCGCCGCGTTCCGGTCGATCGCGGACGAGGTCGGCGCCTACCTGTGGGTCGACATGGCGCACTTCGCCGGTCTGGTCGCTGCCGGCCTGCACCCGTCGCCCGTGCCCTACGCCGACGTCGTGTCCACCACCGTGCACAAGACCCTCGGCGGACCCCGCTCGGGTCTGATCCTGGCCAAGCAGGAGTGGGCCAAGAAGATCAACTCCGCGGTGTTCCCGGGCCAGCAGGGCGGACCGCTCATGCACGCGATCGCCGCGAAGGCCGTCGCCCTGAAGATCGCCGCCGGCGAGGAGTTCAAGGATCGTCAGCGGCGCACGCTCTCCGGCGCGAAGATCCTCGCCGAGCGCCTGTCGCAGGCGGACGTCGCCGACAAGGGCATCTCCGTGCTCACCGGTGGCACCGACGTGCACCTGGTGCTGGTGGACCTGCGCAACTCGGAGCTCGACGGCCAGCAGGGTGAGGACGCGCTGCACGAGGTCGGCATCACCGTCAACCGCAACGCCGTGCCGTTCGACCCGCGCCCGCCGATGGTCACCTCCGGCCTGCGCATCGGCACCCCGGCCCTCGCGACCCGCGGATTCGGCGACGAGCAGTTCACCGAGGTCGCCGAGATCATCGCGCAGACCCTGATCGGTGGCGCCGACGTCGACGCGCTGCGCGCCCGCGTCAGCAAGCTGGCTCAGGATGTGCCGCTGTACCAGGGCCTGGAGGACTGGACGCTCATCTGATCGCCCGCCTGCGTTAACGCATTCTTCACCGACACGCCCCGCGCTCATCGAGCGTTCGGGGCGTGTCGGCGTTAGCGTCGACGTTGTAGCCGACACAGTTGCCGGTTACACGGGAGGTCCTGGTCGTGGCTGAGGCAATCAGTGCGAGGGGCCGGCACCCGGCCCTCGTGTCCGTAGCGGACACCCGGGACGACCGGCCCACCGAGAAAGACACTTGCGTGGTGCCGCGCAGGTCTAGGAGCCTCACGTGACCGCAACACGCTCCGTCCCCGCTCGCACCGGCGATCGCTCCGCGAAGTCCGCTGCGAAGAAGTCCCCGGTCCGCACGTACGTGCTGGACACTTCGGTGTTGCTCTCCGATCCGTGGGCGGTGACCCGCTTCGCAGAACACGAGGTGGTGCTCCCCCTGGTGGTGATCGGGGAACTGGAGGGCAAACGGCATCATCACGAACTGGGCTGGTTCGCACGCGAATCGCTTCGGCTGCTCGACGATCTGCGCCTCGAGCACGGTCGTCTCGACCAGCCGATCCCGATCGGTGACGCCGGCGGCACCCTCCACGTGGAGCTGAACCACACCGACCCGTCGGTGTTGCCCGCCGGGTTCCGCACCGACGACAACGATTCCAGGATCCTGGCGTGCGCGCTCAATCTCGCGGTCGGCGGCCGGGACGTGGTGCTGGTCAGCAAGGACATCCCGTTGCGGGTGAAGGCGGGCGCCGCGGGTCTGCCCGCCGACGAGTACCACGCGCAGGACGTGGTGATCTCCGGTTGGACGGGCATGACCGAACTCGACGTGGACCGGTCCGTGATCGACACCCTGTTCTCCGAGGGAGTCATCGACCTCGACGAGGCGCGGGATCTTCCGTGCCACACGGGAATCCGGATGCTCGGTGGGGCGTCGAGCGCGTTGGGCCGGGTGACTCCGGACAAGCGGGTGCAGCTGGTGCGCGGCGACCGCGAGGCCTTCGGGCTGCACGGACGTTCCGCGGAACAACGTGTGGCGCTGGACCTTCTGCTCGACGATTCGGTCGGCATCGTGTCCCTCGGTGGGAAGGCCGGCACCGGCAAATCGGCGCTCGCGTTGACCGCCGGGCTGGAAGCGGTGCTCGAGCGGCGCACCCAGCGCAAGGTCGTGGTGTTCCGCCCGCTCTATGCGGTCGGCGGCCAGGATCTCGGCTACCTGCCGGGCAGCGAGAGCGAGAAGATGGGACCGTGGGCGCAGGCGGTCTTCGACACCCTCGACGGCCTGGCCAGCCCCGCCGTGATGGACGAAGTGATCAGCCGCGGCATGCTGGAGGTGTTGCCGCTCACGCATATTCGCGGCCGGTCGCTGCACGACTCGTTCGTGATCGTGGACGAGGCGCAGTCCCTCGAGCGCAACGTGCTGCTCACGGTGCTCTCACGGCTGGGGTCCGGTTCGCGGGTCGTGCTCACCCACGACGTCGCGCAGCGCGACAACCTGCGTGTGGGTCGTCACGACGGCGTCGCCGCGGTCATCGAGAAACTCAAGGGGCACCCGCTGTTCGCGCACGTGACCCTCACGCGCAGCGAGAGGTCGCCGATCGCCGCGCTGGTCACCGA
>NZ_JADZGH010000263.1:8737-10494 GCF_015865005.1 Rhodococcus sp. CX | reverse complement strand
CGGTCAGGCGGGGCCGAGCTCGGCCTCGAGGACCTCCTGGGTGACGCGCATCGCGGCGAGGGCGGCGGGGGAGCCGCAGTAGGCGGCCGAATGGATGACGGCTTCGGTGATCTCGGTGCGCGTCAGGCCGTTTCGGAGGGCGCCGCGGATGTGGCCGCGCAGCTCGTTCTCGGCGCGGAGGGCGATGAGCATGCCGATGTTGAGCAGGCTGCGGCTGCGGCGATCGAGACCGGGACGGGTCCACACCGCGCCCCACGCGTGCTCGGTCACGAACTCCTGCAAGGCCTCCGAATCCGTGCCACGGGCACGGTCGAACGCGCGCTCGACGAAGTCGTCGCCCATCACCTCCCTGCGGACCTCGAGTCCGGCCTCGAAACCGGGGGTGCGCTCGGCGTCGCTCATCGTACTGCTCCCTGTTCACACCGCCGAACGGTTCGGCGGCCTCGAGAATTCTACGACCGGCGCAGCACCGCCCGGAGGACACCGGTCGCGGTGGCTCCCAGGAAGGTGGCCATGTCGTAGTGGTCGCGCCACACCCGGATCCGTCCGTCGCGCACCTCGAACGTGCCGCACACCCAGAACGCGATCGACACCCGGCCCACCCGCAGCACGTCCGTGCGTTCGGTCAGCACCACGCCGTTCCCGTCGTCGGCGATGTGGTGCATCACCACCTCCAGGCCGACCGAAGGGCGGGACATTCCTTGGAGCGTGCGGCTGACCCTCGGGAGCCCGCGCAGCGTCGGCAGTCCGGTGTTGTACCAAGCGATTTCGGGATCGAGCAGCGCGACCGCGGTGGCGATGTCGGATGCCGCCAGTGCGTCGAGGAAATTGCGCACCACCGCGATCGCGGACTGGGAAGTGGTCGTGTCGGATGTGGTCATGATGCTCCCTGTCGTGTGAAGGTTCCCATGCCGTCGGAATTCCAGTACTCGAACGTCACCGCATCGGGGGTGAACGTCGCGGTCGAGATCGTCCCGTCCGGGGCGTTCTCGCCGGTGACTTCGAACGTGAACACGTCACCGTCCCAGTGGGTCAGCGGATAGGTCTGGCCCACCGGCCCGATCGTGAGCGCGAGGCTGCCGTCCCGCTGGTCGATGCGTGCCGGTCCGAAGTACGGATTGTCGTAGATCCCGGTGTACCGGTCGAGGGGCTTCGCCGGCGCCGGATCCGTGGGCGGTTCCTGGCCGACCAGCGAACCCTTCGGGTCGGCGTAGGCCGAATATGCCTTCTCGTACAGCCCTGCCCAGTCCTCGCGGATCTCCCCGAACTGCACCAGGTCGACGAACTCGGCATTGAGCGTGTCGGGGACCCCGATCGGCGCGGCGTTGGTGAGCGTGACGATCGCGACGTCGGCCGACGGCACCGCGGTGAACGCGGTGGCCGCGCCGAGTGCGAACGCCCCCGCGTGACCGACCGAGGTCCGTCCCGACGCGAGCGTTCCGACGTTGAACCCGTAGCCGTAGAAACCGCCGCGGCTGTCCGGGGTCGCGGGCGCACGCGACACCACCTGCGGGGACAGTGCGGGTTGCAGCGCCGACGCCTCGACGACGGTGCGCCCCTCGAACTGCCCGTCGGCGAGCAGCATGGTGAGCCATTTCGCCACGTCGTTCACCGACGAGGAGATCCCGCCAGCCGGCGATTGCTCGTCCGGATCGCGGACCTCACGCGCGACGTACTCGCCGTCGACCAGCATGTGCCCCGGCGCCCGGTTCTCCCGAGCGGTGAAATCGTCGAATCGTGAACTGGTCGAGCTCATT
>NZ_JADZGH010000263.1:5389-8593 GCF_015865005.1 Rhodococcus sp. CX | reverse complement strand
CAGTACTCGCTGCGACAGGTCGGCCCAGTCCGCACCCGCCGCGTCCGCGACCGCCTGGGCTGCCGCGGTCACACCGAAGTTCGTGTAGTCGTAGGTGATACGGAAAGGCGAGAGGGGAAGCAGCCGCAGCCGTTCGAGAATCTGCGCGCGATCGTAGCCGAGATCCTCGAGGTCGTCGCCGGCGTGATCGGGCAGCCCCGAACGGTGTGCGTACAGGTCCCCGACGGTGACGTGTTCGGTGACGTACGGTTCGGCGAGCGCGAAGGTCGGAAGGTGCTCGATCACGGGATCGTCCCAGCCGACCACACCGGCACCGACCTGCTGGGCGACGACGGTCGCCCCGATCGACTTCGACATCGACGCGAGCTGGAACACCGTGTCGGCATCGACCGGCTCGTCGGAACCGGCCGCGCGGACACCGAAACCCTTCGCATACACGGTTTCCCCGTCGTGCACGACCGCGACCGCCATACCCGGGATCCCGGTGTGATCGAGCAGTTTCTGCGCGAGGCCGTCGAGCTGCGCGATCGCGTCGTCGATCTGCCCGTCCGGAATGGGAACTCCCGCAACCTGGTCGGGCGCGAGATCGGCGGTCTCGGAGGGCTGCGACGGGGGTCGGTCGCGATCGTTCGGGTCGATCGTGACGCAGCCGGTCGCCGTGGCCGCGAGAGCGAGCACGACACCGAGCGCGAAGCGAGGGAATGCACGCATGAGCGACCTTTCCGTCGGTCGGATGATAGTCCCGCGCGAGCCTGCCTGTCGGCGAAAGCGTACCCCCGGGTCCGGGAACTGCAACGATTCGGAGGAGTCTGTGCGGATTCGCGACGAGGCACGCGAGGGGATGGCAGCGTGCGAAGGGACGCATGCGTAGTGCACAGCCGTGTAGTTCAGCAGTGAGGAGTCAGCCGTGAAGGGAATCCCACGACGAGTCGCCACCACCGCCGCCGCGGTTGCCACCGTCGGGCTGGTGGTCGCGGGCTGCAGCGACGACAACGACACCACCTCCGAGAGCGCCTACCAGAGTGAGACCAGTGCCGCCGAGGCCGCGCAGTCCGCTGCGGAGTCGGTGGTGGAGAGCGCCCAGTCCGCGGTCGAGAGCGCTGCCGAGAGCGCCGTGGGCGCCGCCGAGAGTGCCGGAAACGAGATCGCCGGTGACGCGACCACCGTGGTGGCCGGCCCCGACGGTCAGGAATACGCGATCAGCGGCGCTGTCCTCGACAAGTACAACGAGACCGGGGGAGCGGCCGGTCCGCTCGGCCCGCCGACCGGAAGCCAGGAGAGCATAGGCGACGGCAGCATCGGCGAATTCGAAGGCGGCGTCATCGCGTGGAGTCCGGACACCGACGCCCACATCGTGGGGGGCGAGATCCGGGTCGCGTGGGAGGCCGCCGGTGGTGCCGCCGGCGAACTCGGCTTCCCCACCAGCGACGAACATCCCATCCCCGGCGGTGTGCAGAGCGATTTCGAGATGGGGCACATCACCTTCATCGACGGCAGGACCGAGGTCGTCACCGAGTAGCGTCCGCCGGTGTGCCGGGACGTTTGGCGTCTCCTGGGCGCGGGAAGCCGGTCCTCATGGCTACCTACAGAGTGATCAACCCGGAGGGCGAGGTCGTGGACACCCGCGACATCGAGAGCGCGGAGGACGCGCACGCCTGGTTCGTCGATCAGCGAGCCGACAACAGCGAACTCGGCTGGCGGATGGAGGCTCAGCACGAGGACGGCACGTGGCACTTCTTCGACGACACGGAGGGTGCGGCGCAGTGACGTGTGCGCCGCACCCGTCCTCGTCTAGGAGTCGCGCTCGACGTTCGTCATCGCGAGCACGTCGAGGCGCCGGTCCAGTTCCTCCTCGCTGAGGCCGTCGCCGATCAGACCCCGGTCCACGACGGTCTGTCGGATCGTCTTCTTCTCCTTCAACGCCTGCTTGGCGACCGCCGCGGCCTCCTCGTATCCGATCGCCGAATTCAGCGGCGTCACGATCGACGGCGACGATTCCGCCAGCGTCCGAAGGTGTTCGACGTTCGCCTCCAGCCCGGTGATGCACCGGTCGGCGAACAACCGGGACACGTTCGCGAGCAGGCGCATCGATTCGAGCAGGTTCCGCGCCATCACCGGGATGTACACGTTCAGCTCGAACGCCCCGGCCGCGCCGCCCCACGCGACAGTGGCATCGTTCCCCACGACCTGTGCCGCGACCTGCGTGACTGCTTCGGGCAGAACAGGATTGACCTTGCCGGGCATGATCGAGCTGCCCGGCTGCAGGTCGGGCAACCGGATCTCGCCGAGCCCGGTCAGCGGACCGGACCCCATCCACCGGATGTCGTTCGCGATCTTCGTCAGCGACACCGCGATCGTGCGCAGCGCACCCGACGCCTCGACGAGCCCGTCCCGCGCGGCCTGCGCTTCGAAACTGTCGCGGGCGGGACGCAGCTCGTCGATGCCCGTGGACTCGACGAGTTCGGCGACGACCAGCCGCCCGAACCCCTCGGGGGCGTTCAGCCCGGTGCCGACGGCGGTGCCGCCGATCGGCAGCTCTCCGAGTCGCGGCAGGCACGCCTGCACCCTTTCGATCCCGGCCTCGACCTGCCGGGCATAGCCCCCGAACTCCTGCCCGAGCGTCACCGGAACGGCGTCCATCAGATGCGTGCGCCCGGACTTGACGACGGTGCGCCACTCGGTGGCCTTCGCGGCCAGCGCGGCGTGCAGATGCTCGAGCGCGGGAATCAGATCGCGCACCGCGGCTTCGGTGGCGGCGACGTGCGTCGAGGTGGGGAAGGTGTCGTTCGACGACTGCGACATGTTGACGTCGTCGTTGGGATGCACCGTCACCCCGTTGCGGGCGGCGATCGACGCGATGACCTCGTTGGCGTTCATGTTCGAGCTGGTGCCCGAGCCGGTCTGGAAGACGTCGATGGGGAACTGGTCGTCGTGCTCACCGGCCGCGATCTCACCGGCCGCGGCGATGATCGCGTCCGCCTTGCCGGCGTCGAGCAGCCCCAGGTCCTTGTTGACCTGCGCGCAGGCCGCCTTGAGCAGGCCGAGCGCCCGGATCTGGGCGCGTTCGAGACCGCGACCCGAGATGGGGAAGTTCTCCACGGCGCGCTGCGTCTGCGCGCGCCACAGGGCGTCGACCGGAACCCGGACCTCGCCCATCGTGTCGTGTTCGATGCGGAACTGCGGTTCGCTGTTCTCAGTCATGAA
>NZ_JADZGH010000263.1:1778-5336 GCF_015865005.1 Rhodococcus sp. CX | reverse complement strand
GGTTCCGACCGCCACAAAGACACACCGGCGCGAAGCGCATTGTCAGGGCATCGGGGGCTGCGCGCCGTCGACACCGGTGAAGTTGATCGACGAGAACTCGTGCAGCTTCTCGAGGCGGTGGTAGGCCTCGATCATGCGGACCGTGCCGGACTTGCTGCGCATGACGATCGACTGCGTGGTCGCGCCGCCGCCGTAGTACCGCACGCCCTTGAGCAGGTCGCCGTCGGTGACACCGGTCGCGCAGAAGAAGATGTTCTCGCCGGTGACGAGTTCCTCGGTGGTCAGGATCCGGTCCAGGTCGTGGCCGGCGTCGATGGCCTTCTGCCGCTCGGCGTCGTCCTTGGGGGCGAGCTTGCCCTGCAGCGCGCCACCCATACAGCGCAGCGCCGCCGCGGCGATGATGCCCTCCGGGGTGCCGCCGATGCCCAGGAGCATGTCGACACCGGAATCGGGGCGGGCGGTCGCGATCGCACCGGCGACGTCGCCGTCGGAGATCAGGCGGATGCGCGCACCGGTCTCCCGGATCTCCCGGATGATCTCGGAGTGCCGCGGACGATCCAGGATCGTGACGGTCGTATCGGAGATGGTGCGATTCTTGGCCTTCGCGACGCGACGGATGTTCTCGGCGACACCCGCGGACAGGTCGATGACGTCGGCAGCCTCGGGACCCACGGCGATCTTGTCCATGTAGAACACGGCCGACGGGTCGAACATGGCGCCGCGCTCGGCGACCGCGAGGACCGCGATCGCGCCCGGCGCACCCTTCGACATCAGCGTGGTGCCGTCGATCGGGTCGACGGCGACGTCGCACAGGGGGCCGTCGCCGTTGCCGACCTCCTCGCCGTTGTACAGCATCGGGGCTTCGTCCTTCTCGCCCTCGCCGATCACCACGATGCCCTGCATCGACACCGAGCTGACCATGTGACGCATCGCGTCGACGGCGGCACCGTCGCCGCCTTCCTTGTCGCCGCGGCCGACCCAGCGGCCTGCCGCCATCGCCGCGGCCTCCGTGACGCGGACCAACTCGAGGGCGAGGTTGCGGTCCGGAGCTTCGCGGTGCGATGGGGTGGCCGTCATGGGCTACTGCCTCCTGATGCTGTCGGTCGACGCGGTGCGCCGGCACGAGGGACGGCCGTCGAGTCGCGCGGCCGCCGAATCCGATGGTGGTTCAGGCTGCAATTGTCTCATCAGCGCCGGTGCGGCGGAGGCTGGGACCCGGACCGGCCGCGGCCCGTTCCTGCGGAGGCTGTCAGACTGGACGCGTGGCTTCCGAGAAACCCCGCATCCTGAACGACGCCCGTGACATGACGTGGTCGCTCATTCCGCTCGTCCTGGCGTGCCTCGTCATCGCTGCGATCGCAAGCCAATGCTCGTTCAACCCGGGCGGTCCCACCGCGGGTCCGGTGCCGAGCTTCGACATCGATGCAGGTCTCGAGTACGACGCGAGGGAACTGGGATTCCCCATCCGGCATCCGCAGGTCCCCGAGGACTGGCAGGCCAACTCGGGCAGCCGCAGCATCATCACCGGCCAGCAGGGCGGCGACTCGAGCACGGTCGGGTTCATCACCCCGTCCGGCCGCTACGTACGCTTCACCCAGTCCAACGCCGGTACCGACGAGCTCGTGCGGTTCGTCGCGGGCTCGAGCCGGTTCGTCACCGGCACCGAGACCATCGACGGCCGCGACTGGACGGTGTACGCCGAGGAGGGGAGCGAGCCGCTGTGGGTCTCGGACTTCGGTGACGTGCGGATCCTGATCGGCGGATCCGGCGACGAAGCCGAGTTCGCCACGATCGCTGCCGCGGCGAACGCAGCGGAGCCGCTCACCCCGTAGGCCGCGACCGGGCCGGTCGGTTGTCCCCGACCGGTCAGTCTTCTTCGTCGTCCTCGCTGTGCGACAGGGCGTTCTCGACCCGTTGCCGAGCACCCGCGAGGTGCTCCTCGCACCGCTTGGCGAGCGCTTCGCCGCGCTCCCACAGCGCCAGCGACTCGTCGAGGTCCAGGCCACCCTGTTCGAGCATCTTCACCACGTTGACCAGTTCGTCGCGGGCCCTCTCGTAGCCGAGCTCCGCCACATCCGCGTTCGTGTCACTCACACCGTCATCCTCGTCGTCACTTCTCTCGTCCCATCACCGCGGCCCGCGCGGCACCGTCACCGACCCGGACCCGCAACTGGGTTCCCGGGGGCATCTCGTCGATCGACCGGACGACCTCCGGGTCGCCGTCGGGCACGATCCGCTGCACTACCGCGTAGCCGCGTGCGAGGGTCGCGGCCGGACCCAGCGTCGCCAGCCGGGCCCGCAGATGCTCGATCGTGGTGGCCTGCGCCGCCAGCACCCGATCGATGTCGCGGCGACCGGCCTGCCGTAACCGCTCGACCTCCTCGCCACGCTGATCGATCGCGCGCAGCGGATCGGCCAGGACCGGCCGGGACCGCAACTGTGCCACCACGTGCTCCTCGCGGCGCACCCAGTTGCGCAGCGCCGACGCGGCGCGCGCCCGCAGATCGTCGACGAGCGCCTGCTCGGCGGCGGCATCCGGCACGACCCGTTTGGCGGCGTCGGTGGGGGTGGCGGCCCGCAGATCGGCGACGTGATCGCACAGCGGACTGTCGGGTTCGTGGCCGATCGCGCTGACCACCGGGGTCGTGCACGCGACGATCGCGCGGCACAGCGTCTCGTCGGAGAACGGCAGCAGATCCTCGACACTGCCGCCGCCGCGGGCCAGGACGATCACGTCCACCGCGGGGTCGGCGTCGAGTTCGGCGAGCGCATCGAGGATCTGCGGTACCGCGGTCGGGCCCTGCACCGCGGTGTTGCGGATCTCGAACCGCACCGCGGGCCACCGGCGCTGCGCCACCGACACCACGTCGTGCTCGGCGGCGCCGCCGCGGCCGGTGATCAGGCCGATACGGCCCGGTAGGAACGGCAGCGGCCGCTTGAGCCGCGGATCGAACAGACCTTCCGCTGCGAGCAGCGCGCGCAGCCGTTCGATGCGGGCGAGCAGTTCGCCGATGCCGACCGCGCGGATCTCGGTGACACGCAGCGAGATGCTGCCGCGCGCCGGCCAGAACGACAGTTTCCCGAACATCACGACCCGCGCGCCCTCGACCAGCGTCACCGGCGAACTGTGGATCAGCTGCGGGGAGCACGTCACCGACAGGGACATGTCCACCGAGGGATCACGCAGGGTCAGGTACGCCGTGCGCGTTCCGGGGCGCACGTTCATCTGGGTGATCTGGCCCTCGACCCAGATCGTGCCGAGCCGATCGATCCAGCCCGCGACCTTCTGCGACACGGTGCGTACCGGCCACGGATTGTCCGCGGAGTTCGGTTGGGTGGTGGGATGCGCCGAGGTCACTTCGTGGTGGTGGTCGTGATCCGGTTCGACAACATCGTCACGAACGGCGCCCGCGCCCGTGTCGCGTTCTCGTAGTCGAGCAGCGCCGTCAGGTCCTCCACGGACAGGGTGCGCAGGCGCGCACGCAATTGCGCGAGGGTCAGCGAGGTGTAGTCGAGGTCCTCGACGATCCCGGGCACCTCGGTCTCCGCCGCGGTCGG
>NZ_JADZGH010000263.1:0-1768 GCF_015865005.1 Rhodococcus sp. CX | reverse complement strand
AACCGGCCGGGCGCCTCCGACTGCTCCGCCCCGTTGGTGGCGGCGTTCGGTGCCGGAGCCTCGTCCTCGTCGAACACCGCCCACTCCGGGGTTTCCTCGGCTCGGGCGCCCAGCGCCTCGAACAGACGATCCCCCTTGATCGCGAGCGCGGTCATCGACTGCTGGATCCTCATCGTCGTCTGCAGGACCTGGCTGACCGTCGTCATCGGCAGCGCGAGGGCGGTCGACGGCAGCTTGAGTGTCTCTTCGTAGGCGGTGACGGCGACCCCGGCCGCCACCCGAGCCATGAACGGTGGACGGATCATGCCCCCAAGACTGCCTCACGAGCCCCACGATTGGTAGCCGAGGTGGGCCGTGACGGAAGCCGAGGCGGGCTCCGCCCCGCATCGGCCCGTACCCTGGAGGCATGTCTGCGCCTGTTCCACTCGAAGTCGGTATCACACGGTCGGCGGGGACCGCGTCCGCAGGGAAGCGGGTGTTGCTCGCCGAACCCCGCGGATACTGCGCCGGGGTCGACCGCGCGGTCGAGACCGTGGAGAAGGCGCTCGAGAAGCACGGCGCCCCGATCTACGTGCGGAAAGAGATCGTCCACAACCGGCACGTGGTGGACACGCTTGCCGAGCGCGGTGTCGTGTTCGTCGACGAAACCGACCAGGTTCCACCCGGATCGGTCCTGGTCTTCTCCGCACACGGGGTGTCCCCGGCGGTCCACCAGGCGGCCGCCGCCCGCGACCTGCACACCATCGACGCGACCTGCCCGCTCGTGACCAAGGTCCATCAGGAAGCCAAGCGCTTCGCCCGCGACGACTACGACATTCTGCTCATCGGGCACGAAGGCCACGAGGAAGTCGAGGGCACCGCAGGTGAGGCCCCCGATCACGTACAACTGGTCGACGGCCCCGACGCCGTCGACGCCGTCCGGGTCCGCGACGAATCGAAGGTGATCTGGCTCTCGCAGACCACGCTGAGCGTCGACGAAACCATGGAGACCGTGAAACGGCTGCGCGAGAAGTTCCCGCAGCTGCAGGACCCGCCGAGCGACGACATCTGCTACGCCACCCAGAACCGTCAGGTCGCGGTGAAGGCGATGGCTCCCGAATGCGAACTGGTGATCGTCGTCGGATCACGCAACTCGTCGAATTCGGTGCGCCTCGTCGAGGTGGCGCTCGGCGCAGGCGCGAAGGCCGCGCACCTCGTCGACTACGCGCGTGAGGTCGATCCGGCCTGGCTCGACGGCGTCGAGACCGTCGGCATCACCTCGGGGGCGTCGGTGCCCGAGATCCTCGTGCGCGGCGTGCTCGATCTGCTCGCCGAACACGGTTACCGCGACGTGCAGACCGTCACCACCGCCAACGAGACGCTGGTGTTCGCACTCCCACGCGAGCTGCGCGCAGCCAGGGCCAGGTAAGGCGGCTGCGCCGCCGGTGTGCCTTTGTGGCGGCCGGAGCCGCCAGAAGTACACACCGGCGCGAAGCGCAGCTCAGTCCTCGTAGCGGTCGCGGTAACGCACAGCGGGCGGCGGGTAGGCGGGGGTGCTCACCTGCGGTCGGGGCGTCGCGCGCGGCGGTGCCTGCCGCTCCGGCTGCGGCTCGCGGCGGCGCGGATCCGGTTCACGGCGCGGCGCCGATTCCGACCTCCGTGCGCGGGCGTCGTCTGCCGGGCGCCGCTGAACGGACGGATTGTCGCGGGTGTCGGCGACCTGCCGGACGGACGTCTTCGTCGGGTCGGCCGCCTCGCGCTCCCGGCGGGACCGCGCCGGATTCTGCGG
>NZ_JADZGH010000032.1:0-1047 GCF_015865005.1 Rhodococcus sp. CX | reverse complement strand
CCATGCACGGGGTAGGAAGCAGCGCGGTCGTGCTCTACCCCCTCAACCCGCAGCACCTGCTGGTGATGTTCCACCCCGGCCTGCGCTACCGCGGCGATTATCAACTCGACGAACAAGAGACCCGAAGCGTCAACCACGAGATCATGGCCGCGGCGACCACGATGGTCTTCGAGAGACCGGGAGACGACATCACCGCCGGCCTGGAGGTGCCGGCCCGGACACTCCCCGAGCTGGACGACGACCAGGTGGCACAGCTCGACGACGCTGCCGCGTTGCAACTGATGCTGCGCGCGGTCAGCCCGCGGAGTCGGTGGGATGGGGTCCGGGACGCTCCGGATTGGCCGGTCCCGCGGTGGTACGGCATCAACTAACGGGCTCAGGGAAGGACGACACGTACGCGGCGGCTTCGTCGAGGGTGGAAAACGTCGAGACGGCCGCTGGGCTCGCACTCCGTAACCAGATGTGATGCAGGGGAACGTCCGTCGCTGTGCCTGGACTATGTGCGTAGTACAGGCCCTTGGCCTTGGCCGCGGTTCGGACCGTCTTGTCGGTGGGCTTCCGATTCCCTCCCCACACGTGTCCGTTCTGCCTCGCGAGGGCCTTGGCGGTGAGTTGGAGATCGGGGCGTATCCCCAGTTCCCTGGCCGCGTTGCGGAGGTCGGACCGGAGGGTCTTTCCGTCCTTCAGGATGAACCGGACCGCAGAGAGCGCCCACAGCATCGATGACGCGACGAAGCGGATGTGGGGCGCTCTGTCGAGTTCCGGGGGATGAGGGTCGAATCCGTATCCGATTGATCCAGGAGACTCGTCCAAATGGAGGTATTGGTCGGTCAGCGTGGGAGAGGCGTGGGTGAAGCCACAGAGGTACCGGTAGACCGCATACAGTTCGCTGCCACCCTCCAGATCCGCCAGCATTTCGGCGATCTTGTCTGCTTGATTTTCCGATGTCGACTCGATGCCGAGCGGGTCGGTACCTACAACCTTCTCGGCGAGCTGGTGATGCGGCTCAGCGAAGGTGCTCGCTTGTGCTCAACGAAAGTGCCCACT
>NZ_JADZGH010000262.1:41547-50528 GCF_015865005.1 Rhodococcus sp. CX | reverse complement strand
GGGCCAGACACCCGTCACCGCCGCCCCGCCCGCTCCGGAGCAGACACCCTCCCCGACCCCGGCCGTACCGCAGGTACCGGGCCAGAACTGCAGGGTGGGAGCCTGATGTCGGTGTCTCACGTCGCGGGGGCTTTCCCGAGCCCACCGGGTGGATTTGCCCCTGCGCCACTGCAGTCCACCCGCCGCAACACCGAACTCCTGCTGATTCTCGCCGCGATCGGCATCACGCTGGTGTCGCTGATGCTCGTCGAGGCCAGCCAGGAACAGGCTCTCACCTGGGACCTCGCCAAGTACGGGCTGACGTACGCCGCGCTGTTCCTCGTCGCGCATCTGGCGGTGCGTCGATTCGCGACGTACGCCGACCCGCTGCTGCTGCCGATCGTGGCGCTGCTCAACGGGCTCGGCCTGGTCCTGATCCACCGCCTGGACCTCGCCGACGCGGAGAACGCCCGGTTCATGGGCAATCCCATCCCGTCGCCCGACGCGAACCAGCAGGTCCTGTGGACCGCGCTGGCCATCGCCGGGTTCGTCGCGGTGCTGGTGCTGCTGCACGACTACCGGCTGCTCGCCCGCTACAGCTACACCCTCGGCCTGATCGGCCTGGTCGCGCTGGCCATCCCGGCGCTGCTGCCGTCGAGCCTGTCCGAGGTCAACGGCGCGAAGATCTGGATCCGGCTGCCCGGTTTCAGCATCCAGCCCGGCGAGTTCTCGAAGATCCTGCTGATCATCTTCTTCGCGTCGGTGCTCGTCGCGAAACGTGACCTGTTCACGACCGCCGGCAAGCACTTCCTCGGCATGGATTTCCCGCGCGCCCGCGACCTCGGCCCGATCCTCGCCGCGTGGATCCTGTCGATCGGCGTCATGGTGTTCGAGAAGGATCTGGGCACCTCGCTGCTGCTCTTCACGACGGTGCTGGTGATGCTCTACATCGCCACCGAACGGGTGGGCTGGCTGCTCATCGGCTTCGGTCTGCTCGCCGTCGGCTTCTTCTTCGCCTACCAGATGTTCGGGCACGTGCGGGTGCGGGTGCAGACCTGGCTCGACCCGTTCGCCGACTACGCGAACACCGGCTACCAGATCTCGCAGTCGCTGTTCGGCATGGCGACCGGCGGTGTCGGCGGCACCGGCCTGGGCAGCGGCCGGCCCGCTCAGGTGCCGTTCGCGAAGACCGACTTCATCGTCGCGGCGATCGGTGAGGAACTGGGCCTCATCGGCCTGGCCGCGATCCTGCTGCTGTTCCTCGTCCTGATCGTGCGGGGGCTGCGCACTGCGCTGGCGGTGCGCGACAGCTTCGGTAAACTGCTCGCCGCAGGCTTGTCGTTCACCCTCGCGATCCAGCTCTTCGTGGTCGTCGGCGGTGTCACCAAGCTGATTCCGCTGACGGGCCTGACCACCCCGTTCGTCTCCTACGGCGGATCGTCGCTGCTCGCGAACTATCTACTGCTGGCGTTGTTGATGAAGATCTCGCACTCGGCCCGCGAACCCGTCCTCCCCCGCAAGAAGCCTGCGCCCCCGATCGCGGACGCGCAGACGGAGATGATGGGGCGCGAATGAACGGTCCTCTCCGCAAGGTCGCGATGGCCGTGATGTTCCTGGTCGCCGCTCTCCTCGCCAACGCCACGTACGTGCAGGTGATCAAGGCCGACGATCTGCGCACCGATCCGCGGAACTCGCGGGTGCTGATCGACGAGTACTCCCGCCAGCGCGGCCAGATCTCCGCGAGCGGGCAGGTGCTGGCGGTGTCGGTGCCCACCGACAGCCGCTACAAGTACCTGCGCACCTATCCGGCCACCCCGGAGCAGCCGATGAGCCCGCTCGCGTACGCACCGGTCACCGGCTTCTACTCGATGCAGTACGGCAGCACCGGCCTGGAACGGTCCGAGGACGCCGTCCTCAACGGGTCGGACAGCCGGCTGTTCGGGCGCCGCTTCTTCGACCTGGTGTCGGGACGCGACCCGCGCGGCGGGAACGTCGTCAGCACCATCGACCCGATGATGCAGCAGGTCGCCTACGACGAACTGACCGCCAAGGGTTACACGGGTGCGGTCGTCGCGATCGAACCGAGTACCGGCAAGATTCTGGCGATGGTGAGCACACCGAGTTACGACCCGAACCGGCTGTCCGGGCACGACGGGGCCGCCACCAGCGCCGCCTGGGACGAACTCAACGCCGACCCGGACAAGCCGATGCTCAACCGCGCGGTGTCGCAGACCTACCCGCCGGGTTCGACGTTCAAGGTCGTGGTCACCGCCGCTGCCCTCGCGAACGGGGTGAGCCCGGAGGACCGGTTCACCGCCGCCCCGAACATCACGCTTCCGGACACGACAACGACACTCGAGAACTACGCCGGTTCGACGTGCGGTTCCGAACCGACCGCGACGCTGCGCGAGGCGTTCGCCCGCTCGTGCAACACCGCGTTCGTCGAGATGGGAATCAACACCGGCAGGGAGGCTCTCGCGGCGCAGGCCGAGGCGCTCGGAATCGGCGAGGACATGTCGATTCCGCTGTCTGTGGCAGAAAGCACAATCGGTCCGATTCCGGACGGTGCGGCACTCGGACAGTCCAGCATCGGGCAGCGCGACGTGGCCCTGACTCCGCTGGAGAACGCGGTGATCGCCGCGACCGTCGCGAACGGTGGGGTGCGCATGAAGCCGTACCTGGTGGAGCAGTTGCAGTCCCCTGACCTGTCGGTTCTCGCCGAAACGGTGCCGGAGTCGGCCGGCCAGGCGATCGCCCCGGAGGTCGCCGCGACCCTCACGGACCTGATGATCGGCGCCGAGAACTTCGCGGGCGGCGCGGGCAAGATCCCCGGCGTCCAGATCGCGTCCAAGACCGGCACGGCCGAGCACGGCAGCGACCCCCGTAACACTCCGCCGCACACGTGGTATATCGCCTTTGCGCCCGCGCAGCAGCCCACGGTTGCGGTAGCGGTGATCGTGGAGGACGGCGGCGACCGGGCGCTCGCGGCCACCGGCGGCTCCGTGGCCGCGCCCATCGGACGGGCCGTCATCTCGGCCGGATTGCAGGGAGGCTGACATGGCTGTGAACAGCGGCGCCATGATCGCCGACCGCTACCGACTGCAACGGCTCATCGCGACCGGCGGCATGGGCCAGGTGTGGGAAGGACTCGACACGCGGCTCGACCGCCGGGTCGCGGTGAAGATCCTCAAGGCGGAACTGTCGGACGACCCCGACTTCCTGACCCGCTTCCGGTTCGAGGCCCGCACCACCGCCCAGCTCAACCATCCCGGTATCGCCGGGGTGTTCGACTACGGCGAGATCCGCGACGCCGAAGGCCAGTCGATCGCCTACCTGGTGATGGAGCTGGTGCACGGGGAACCGCTCAACGCGGTGCTCGCGCGCGTCGGCCGCCTGTCGCTGGGGCACAGCCTCGACATGCTCGAGCAGACCGGCCGCGCGCTGCAGGCCGCGCACAACGGCGGTGTCGTGCACCGCGACGTGAAGCCGGGCAACATCCTCATCACGCCGACCGGCCAGGTCAAGATCACCGACTTCGGTATCGCGAAGGCCGTCGACGCGTCCCCGGTGACGCGTACCGGCATGGTGATGGGCACCGCCCAGTACATTTCGCCGGAGCAGGCTCTCGGTCAGGAGGCGACCTCCGCGAGCGACGTGTATTCGCTGGCCGTCGTCGGCTACGAGGCCCTGTCGGGCCGGCGGCCGTTCCTCGGCGACAGCGTCGTCACCGTCGCGATGAAGCACGTGCAGGAGGTGCCCGCGCCGCTGCCTACGGATCTGCCGGCCGGCGTGCGCGAGGTCATCGAGATCGGCATGGCGAAGGACCCTGCGCACCGCTATTCCAGCGGCGGCGAGTTCGCCGACGCGATCGCGGCGGTCCGCGCGGGGCGTCCCGTGCCACCGCCCGGCAACGTACCGCCGATCACCAACGCCAACCGCGTGCTGCCGCCCGGGGTGCCGGGCACGGCGCCGCCCACCGCGTCCACCCGGGCCATGACGACGCCGCCGCAGGCCTACACCGGCGACGTGTATTCGGGGGCGACCCCGCCGCCGCAGACCCCGTACACGGGACCGAACTATGCGACGGGCACGCAGCCCCCGATCGGCGATTCCGGGAACGGCCGCTCCTCGAAGGCGCTGCTGTGGGCCGCGGGTATCGCGCTCGTGCTCGCAGCGATCGCGCTCGGCGTCGTGCTGTTCGACCGGGCCGGCTCGGACGAACCGGTGCCCGGTCCGTCGCCGACGACGCAGATCACCACGACGCCCCGGCCGACGACCACCACGACGCGGCCACCGGTGACCACGACGACCGAGGAGCCGACGATCCCGGTGCCACCACCGGTGACGACGATCCCGCCGACCACCACACCGCCGCCGCCGACCACGACCCCGCCGATCACCACGACTCCGGAACCGACCACCACGACTCCGGAACCGACGACGACAACGACCACGACCACCACCGCCACGACGACCACGACCACCACCACGACCGCACCGGCCGGCGGTGGCGGTACCGGGGGTGAGAACGGTGGCGGGGAAGTCGAACCCGGGGCCAACGACAATACGAATTCGAACACCGAGCCGGAAACAGGAACGTGATGACCACACCGCGCAAGCTCTCCTCCCGCTACGAGCTGGGTGAGATCCTCGGCTTCGGTGGTATGTCCGAGGTTCACCTGGCTCGCGATCTCCGGCTCGGTCGCGACGTGGCGATCAAGGTCCTGCGCGCCGACCTCGCCCGCGACCCCACGTTCTACCTGCGGTTCCGCCGGGAAGCGCAGAACGCGGCGGCCCTGAACCACCCGGCGATCGTCGCCGTCTACGACACCGGTGAGGCCGAGACCGAGACCGGCCCGCTGCCGTACATCGTCATGGAGTTCGTCGAGGGCGAGACGCTGCGCGACATCGTGCGGGGCACGGGTCCGATGGCGCCGAAGCGGGCGATGGAGATCATCGCCGATGTCTGCGCGGCCCTGGACTTCAGCCACCGCAACATGATCGTGCACCGCGACGTCAAGCCCGCGAACGTCATGATCAACAAGGCCGGCGCCGTGAAGGTCATGGACTTCGGCATCGCCCGCGCCATCTCGGACGCGGCGAGCCCGATGACGCAGACGGCCGCGGTGATCGGCACCGCCCAGTACCTGTCGCCGGAACAGGCGCGGGGCGAGCAGGTCGACGCCCGCTCCGACGTCTACTCGGTGGGCTGCGTGCTCTTCGAGATTCTCACCGGCGAACCTCCCTTCAAGGGTGATTCGCCGGTCGCGGTGGCCTACCAGCACGTGCGGGAAGATCCGCCGCTGCCGTCGTCGGTGAATGCCGCGGTGCCGCCGGAACTGGATTCGGTGATCCTGAAGGCCATGGCGAAGAACCCCGCCAACCGGTACCAGAGCGCCGCCGAAATGCGCAGCGACCTGATCCGGGTGCTCAGCGGGCAGCGGCCCAGCGCACCGATGGTGATGACCGACGACGAACGCACCACCTTCCTCGGTGCCGTCGACACCGGCTCGAACTACCGGGACAGCGCGGCACCGGCCGGGGCGGCTTCGTCGGGTGGTTCCGGTGGCGGCGGCGCGGTCGCCAAACGCATCCTGCTGGGTGTGGCCGCGGCGGTCGTCGTCGGCATCGTCGGGGTGTTCCTGTGGTCGCTGGGGCCCGGATCGTCCGCGGCTCAGGTTGCGGTGCCCGACGTGCGAAATCTCGCGCAGCAGGTCGCCGAGGCCCAGCTCCAGGACGCGGGTTTCCGCGTGGCCGTACAGCCGAAACCGGACGCGGTGGTCGCGACCGGCAACGTCATCAACACCCGCCCGGTCGCCGGCTCGCAGGTCGAGGAGAACTCGACGGTGACGCTGGAGGTGTCCAGCGGGCCCGAGCAGGTCGAGGTCCCGAGGCTGAGCGGGATGAGCCGGCAGGAGGCTGCGGAGGCACTCGCCGACGTCGGGCTCCGGCTCGACACGAACGTGCTGAAGGCACCCTCCACGGAGGCGCAGGTCGACACGATCGTCAAGCAGGAGCCGTCGTCCGGCAGCAGCGTCGACCGCGACAGCGCCGTCACCATCACCCTGGGTTCCGGCCCGGAGCAGGTCCGGGTACCGAACGTGGCCGGCCAGACCCTGGACGTCGCGCGGGAGAACATCGAGAGCGCAGGCTTCACCGTCGTGGTGGAGCAGGTCGAATCCGGTCAGGCCGAGGGCACCGTCGTCTCGACCAGTCCGGCGGGCGGCGCCAGCGCCACGAAGGGCCAGACCGTCACGATCCAGGTGTCCAACGGCGACCGCGTCGAAATGCCGGTGATCACGAACCGGTCGGTGTCCGAGGCGCTGGCCGCGCTGCGGGCCGCGGGCTGGACGGGCTCGGCCTCACAGCTGCAGCAGACCCGTGAGGCGACGCTCGCCCCGGAACTGGTCGGCATGGTCATCACCCAGCAGCAGCCTCCGGGCTCGGAGATCTCCAAGACCGAGACCATCACGGTCGGGGTCGGGGCCCTGGGAATCCGGTAACGCTATCCGGTAGCAGCTTTGAACGAGCAGGGGCTCGGGCGTGATGCCCGAGCCCCTTCGTTCGTTCCGGGACGGTTCCGTCCGGTCAGGCCGCTCCACCGTCGAGAGCACGGGCCATCTCGGCTTCGAGCTGCGCGACGAGCTCCTCTTCCGGGGCCTGTCCGCACACCGCCAGCCAGTTGGCGAGCATCCGGTGACCGCCCTGCGTGAGCACCGACTCCGGGTGGAACTGGACACCGTGGATCGGCAGCCGGGTGTGCCGCAACGCCATCACCACACCGGATTCGGTGTGTCCGGTCGGTTCCAGCTCGGCCGGCATCGTCTCCGGCAGCACCGTCAGCGAGTGGTAGCGGGTCGCGGTGAACGGATCGGGCAGGCCCGCGAGGACCCCGGTGCCGTTGTGGTGCACCAGGCTGGTCTTGCCGTGCAGCAGTTCGGGGGCCCGGTCGACGGTCGCGCCGAACGCGACCCCGATGGACTGGTGCCCCAGGCACACCCCGAGCAGCGGCGTTTCGGTGTCCGCGCACGCCTTCACGAGGTCGATGCTCGCTCCCGCCCGTTCCGGGGTGCCCGGGCCGGGGCTCAGCAGGATGCCGTCGTAGTCCTTCGCGGCGGCCGTGAGGGCGCCGGGCGCGGTGAGGCGTTCGTCGTCGTTGCGCCAGACGTCCGCTCGCGTCCCGAGCTGCCCCAGATACTGGACCAGGTTGAACACGAAGCTGTCGTAGTTGTCGACCACGAGAATGCGCATGGGAGGAAGCGTACCGACCGGTCAGCGAACGGTCGCGCTGCCGGTGTAGGCAGGGACGGTCAGATCGTCCGACGCCTGCTGCGTGTACCCCAGCCCGAACCGCGCCGCGTACTGCTTGTACACGTTGATGCCCGGTTCCGCGGCGAGTGCTGCCTCGAGCCGCGCGCGGTCGCCGAGCGCGGTGATCACGTACGGCGGGGAATAGGTGCGACCGTGCAGCAGCAGCGTGTTGCCGATGCAGCGCGGCGCCGACGTCGCGACGATCCGCTGGTCCTGCATCGCGATCGCCTCGGCACCGCCCGCCCACAGGGCGTTGAGCACACTCTGCACGTCCTGCTGGTGGACCACCAGGTCGTCGGGTGCGGCGTCGGTCGGATAGCGGCCGTCGGGTCCGCGCGGTGCGTCGGTGAGGGTGACGGTGATTCCCGGCCCCCGGCGGGCGGTCAGTCCCGCCGGATCCGCGAGGGCGTCCGCCTCGGACAGCACCTCCGCGACGTCGCCGTCGGTGGCCGCGGCCTGGTTCTGCAGGGCGGCGACGCGGTCGGTGAGATCGTCACGCAGTTCGCCGAGCTCGTCGACCTGCAACTGCGCGGCCCGGACGAGATCGGACAGGCGGGTGGAGTCGGAGGCGCGCAGTTCGTCGCCGTCGGAGACGCCGCGAGTGGTACCGAGCAGCAATCCGGCGACCAGGGACACGGCCAGGACCGCGGAACCCCAGGCCAGCGTGCGTATCCGCCCGTCGGGCACCCGAGCCTCCCCTCGCCGGTCTGCGTTAGCGTGTACTGGAAACGTAGCTGCCCAACCTACTCTGCCCGCCACGCGGGCGGTTCCGCACGAGCGAGGACATCATGCCCAAGTCGAAGGTCCGGAAGAAGAGCGATCAGCCGCTCAAGTCGGTGAGCCGCACTCCCGTCAAGGTCAAGGCCGGGCCGTCCAGCACCGTGTACGTCGCGGTGATGCTGGGGCTGATGATCCTGGGCCTGCTGTGGCTGGTCGTCTACTACCTGGCCGCCGAACAGATCTCGTGGATGAACGATCTGGGCGCGTACAACTTCCTCATCGGATTCGGTCTCATGGTCGTTGGGCTGATCATGACCATGAAGTGGCGCTGAGATTACACAATTGTGATTCATCCCCAGCTGTGGAGAAACCTGTGCACTAGCAGTGCATCCGTACATACGGGGACCCGGCGGTGAGCGATCCGCAGTGGTCGACACCGCCCGTCGCGGTCGCCGCACTCGTCGTCGGCGGCGGGGTGCTCGCGTCGGCCGCGGTGTTCACCGCGGACCCGGCGGGGCGTTTCCTCGCGGGGGCGGCCGCGCTGCTCGTCCTGGCGACCGCCGCGCTCGCCGTCCGGCAGCGGCCGCGGCTCGCGGTGACCGAGCACGGTTCCGGGCTGGCCTGCACGCGACTGACCGGACGCCGCGTGTTTCCCCGCGAGACGCTGACCCGGGTGCGGATCGTCGAGTATCCGCGGTTCGGCCGGCGGGTGCCGATGCTCGAGATCGACGCCCGCGATCCCGACGGCACCGAACGCCTCATGATCTTCGGCCGCTGGGATCTCGGAGCCGACCCGCGGGACGTGTACGACGCGCTCGTGCTGCGCGACCTGGCGCCCGATCAGAGCCCGAGCTGAATCACAGCCCCAGCTGAGACCGCAGCCGCAGCACCCCGAGCACGATGACCAGCACGACCGCGACGGCGACCGCGACGAGCGCGATCCAGCCGGTACGGACGACGCGATCACGGTC
>NZ_JADZGH010000262.1:39838-41537 GCF_015865005.1 Rhodococcus sp. CX | reverse complement strand
CGCGGTCGCCGCGGCACCGATCACCAGGCCGCCGAGATGTCCCCACAGGGAGATGCCGGGGATGGTGATGCTGATGAACACGTTGAGGGCGACGACGGTGAGCACCGGCGCGGGGCTGCGCCGCAACCGCAGCAGGATGACGGCCTGCGCGCCCATGAGCCCGAACACGGCGCCGGACGCGCCGGCGGTGACCGCATCGGTCTGCATCAGCACGACCGCCGCGGAGCCGCCGAGCAACGACAGCAGGTACACGGCGAGGTAGCGGGAGCGACCGAGCACGATCTCGGTGTCGCGGCCGATCACCCACAGGGCGAACATGTTGACCGCGAGGTGGATCGGGCCGAAGTGCAGGAAACCGCTGCCGAGCAGCCGCAGGTATTCGTCGTTGCCCGCGATCATCGGCGGCCACAACGCGAGGTCGCGGAACAGGCCGGACCGCAGCTGGTTGTTCATCACGCTCGACGACTGCGCGGCCGTGATCGCGAAGACCAGGACGTTCAGTCCGATGAGGATGTAGGTGACCAGCGGCGTCGGATGCGCGTTGCGCACGGGGGCACCGGCGACGGTGCGGGCCTGCGGGGTGGCGCTACGGGCTGCGGCGACGCAGTCCACACACTGTTGTCCGACCGACGCGTCGCGCAGGCAGTCGGGGCAGGCAGGTCTGCCGCAGCGGGTGCAGGAGAGCAGGGTCGGACGGTCGGGATGGCGAACGCACCGCGGCTGGGGCGTCCGGCCGCCCCCTTCGGCCGCCGGGCCCCAGCCGGGGTTCGTCATGGAGTTCCTTCTCAGGCGATGGTGATGCTTTCGATGACGACGGCGTCGAGCGGGCGGT
This sequence comes from Rhodococcus sp. CX, assembly GCF_015865005.1. Lineage (NCBI taxonomy): Bacteria > Bacillati > Actinomycetota > Actinomycetes > Mycobacteriales > Nocardiaceae > Rhodococcus > Rhodococcus sp. CX. Next base: position 40,705 of record NZ_JADZGH010000262.1, on the reverse strand, counting down.
CGGCCCGGTCGGTCGCGGTCGTCGCAATCGCGTCGACGACCTTGCGCGAGGCCTCGTCGACGACCTCACCGAAGATGGTGTGGCGACGGTTGAGGTGCGGCGTGCGGTCGACGGTGATGAAGAACTGCGAGCCGTTGGTGCCCGGACCGGCGTTCGCCATGGCGAGCAGGTACGGACGGTCGAACTGCAGCTCGGGGTGGAACTCGTCGCCGAACTGGTAACCCGGGCCGCCGCGGCCGGTACCGGTCGGGTCGCCGCCCTGGATCATGAAGCCGTCGATGACACGGTGGAAGACCGCGCCGTCGTAGAACGGACCGCTGGTCTCGCCCTTGGCGTTCTGCGTCTTGTATTCCTTGGTGCCCTGCGCCAGGCCGACGAAGTTCTCGACGGTCTTGGGAGCGTGATTGCCGAACAGCGAGATCACGATGTCGCCGCGGTTGGTGTGCAGCGTGGCGGTGGCGGTCTGAAGAGGTGAAGTCACCTCTCCATCGTGCCATCCGGACATCTCGCGCGGGAGGAGTGCCCGAAGTGCGCGCCGCGCCCGTGCCGGGCCTCGTTGTGCCGTCGCAACTTGTGTCGCACCTTGTGTCACAGTGGAACGATGACGCGTTCGAAAGAGTCCGGAAGCCATGGTGGATCCCACACCGCGCTCGCACGTCCGCTGCTCGTGAATCCGCTGAAGGAATCGACCAGCCTCGGTGGTGCACTGCAGGTGGTGGGTCAGGGTGCGCTCGCGCTCGCGTACGGTTCCCTGAGTGCGGGAAGGCTCGTGGCCCGCAGGTCGGCGGACCTTGCGAAGACGGTGCTGAGTCGCACGCGTCGTACTTCTCCTGCCGGGGTGGTGGCGTTGGCGTCGACCGACGGCAC